>BACX01000747.1 GCA_000333335.1 Sphingomonas-like bacterium B12
CGGTCTTCTGCGCGAACAGGCGGGCGAGCAGGCTGCGGCCGGACTTGCGCGGCCCGGTGAGGATCGTGATCGGCACCGGCCAGAGCGACCAATGTTCCAGATGCTTCGCCACGGCGGCGTTGGCGCCGGACAGGATGAACTGGTCGTCGCGCTCGTCCTCCGGCCAGTCCAGCGGGAGGGCGATCTGGCTCACGGCTTGGGCTGTCCCGCAGGCGTCGGCGGTGCGGGCGGTGCCGTTGCCGGAGCGGGCGCCGGGCCGCCGCGCTTCATGCTGAGCGCCGAACCGGAGCCTTCCAGCCGCCAGCCGCGCGCCTGCACGCCGATCTTCAGCGCGGCGAGGTCGCCATTGTAGGTGAGCGACAACAGCGAGGTTCCGCCGAGCGCGAGGCTCTGCACGCTGGCCGACTGCACGCCCGGCACCGCGCGCAGCGCCGCCTGTGCCTGATCGAGCGTGGCGACGTCGCCGGTCTCGAGCTGGATCGTCGCGTTGTTTTGGTCCATGCCCGAGATCACCGAGGCGAGCGGATCGTCCGCCGTGGTCGGCAGCAGATCGTCGGTCGGCGTGTCCGGCTCCTCGATGGTCAGCGAGGGATCGGGCCTCAGGCGACCATCGTTGAGCGCCCGGATGTAGAGATCGTCGACCTGTTTCACGCCCTGATCGAGCATCTTGTCCAGCCCGGCGGTGTTGGGCGCGAGGAGCGTGAAGGTGCCGAGCACCTCCCCGTCCGGCCCGTGCCGCGCGACGAAGCGCGCCGCGATCGGCCCGCCGGGAAAGCGGCGCTGGATGTGAACCTCCGGCACGACGATGTCCGACGCGCCGTACTGATCGAGCAGCGCCCGCCACCACAGGCGACCGGGGCGGCGGCTCTGGCCGATGTTGAGCAGCAGCGGGTCCGGCCCGTTGCCGTAGGGGCGGACGTAGTCGATCGGACTCTGCCCGGTGCGGTAGCGCGCCCAGGCCTTCTGCCAGCTGGTCCGCTGCTCGAAGGTGACGGGGCCGGCGCCGTCCATCTCGACCGGGATCACCAGCATCGGCGCCGAGTGCGGCGTGCCGCTGGCCGATCCGATCATCTCGCCGGTGCGGCCACGATCGAACAGGATGCCGAGCGTCGCGATATAGCGGTGCGGGCCGACCTGCTCCTGTTCCACCTCGATGCCCGCGACGATCGAATCAAGCGTCGAATCGGGGACGCCGGGTGCCGCATCGGGGCCGAGGCCGTGCATCCGGCCCCACAATATCTTCCAGCCCTTGCGCTGGGCGAGCTTCCACGCAGCGGTGCGCGCCTCGTCCGCCGTCTTGCCGGCGACGTCGACCTGCACGCCCGTCACCTCGTAGTTGGACGAGCTGTCGATCGGCGCGACGCCGCGATCGCCGGGCGCCAGCTGCGCAATGGCGTACCATCCGCCGACGCCCGCCAGCGTCACGCCCAGTGCGATCAGCGGGGCGCGGAAACGCCGCCGGGGGGCTGGCACGACGAAATCGGAGGGGTTCACAGGCTTCACGATCGCCCTTCTGGCGGGTTGGGCATGGAAATCCAAGTGCGATGTAGCTAGAGGCCGCGCATGAGCGACGACGAGAGCTACACCTACGCCAAGGCAGGCGTGTCCATCGCGGCCGGAAACGCCCTCGTGAAGGCGATCGGGCCGCTGGCCAAATCGACCCGCCGGCCGGGCGCGGACGCCGATCTCGGCGGCTTCGGCGGTTTCTTCGATCCGAAGGCGGCGGGGTACAAGGATCCGCTGCTGGTGGCGGCCAATGACGGCGTCGGCACCAAGCTGAAGCTCGCGATCGACAGCGCACGCCACGACGGCGTCGGCATCGACCTCGTCGCGATGTGCGCCAACGATCTCGTCGTGCAGGGCGCCGAGCCGCTTTTCTTCCTCGACTATTTCGCCACCGGCAAGCTGGAAACCGGCGTCGCCGAGCGCGTAATCGCGGGCATCGCCGAGGGCTGCCTGCAGGCCGGCTGCGCGCTGATCGGCGGCGAGACGGCCGAGATGCCGGGCATGTATGCCGACGGCGACTACGACCTCGCGGGCTTCTGCGTCGGGGCCGTCGAGCGCGGCGAACAGCTGACCGGCGACAAGGTGGCCGATGGCGACGTAATCCTCGGCCTCGCGTCGACCGGTGTGCATAGCAACGGCTACTCACTGGTCCGCCGCCTCGCCGCCGACAAGTGCTGGAAGCTCGACCGCCCCGCCCCCTTCGACATCGAGACCCTGCTGATCGACGCGCTGCTGGCGCCGACCCGCATCTACGTGAAGTCGCTCCTGCCGATCGTGCGGAGCGGCCACATCCACGCCATGGCGCACATCACCGGCGGCGGCCTGCTGGAGAACATCCCGCGCGTGCTGCCGGACGGCCTCCATGCGCATATCGACGCCGATGCGTGGCCACAGGCGCCGATCATGGCGTTCCTGCAGGCGCAGGGCCGGATCGAGCCGGAGGAGATGGCGCGCACCTTCAACTGCGGCATCGGCATGGCCGTGGTCGTCAGCGTGGTGGACGTCGATTACGTCACCACCGAGCTGGAGCGTGCGGGCGAGACGGTCCACCGCATCGGCCGGATCGCGAAGGGCGCCAAGGGCTGCACCGTCTCCGGCAGCGACGAGACCTGGGCCAAGCGCGAGGCGTGGTCGGCCACGCATAATGCGTGAGTGATCGCAGGCGCGTCGCCGTCCTGATCTCGGGGCGGGGATCGAACCTCAAGACGCTGATCGATGCCGAGCAGGACGCCTACGACATCGTCCTCGTCGCCTCCAACGTCGAAGACGCGCCCGGCCTCGATTTCGCCCGCGCGGCCGGCATCCCGGTGTTCGCGAAATCGCACAAGGGCCTCAAGCGCGCCGAGTTCGACGCGCTGATCGACGAGCAGCTGCGCGCCCATGGCGTCGAGGCGGTGGCGCTCGCCGGCTACATGCGCATCCTGTCGGAAGGCTTCGTCGAGGGCTGGACCGGTCGGATGATCAACATCCACCCCTCGCTGCTGCCGCTCTACAAGGGCCTCGACACGCATGCCCGCGCGATCGAGGCGGGCGACCATTTCGCCGGCTGCTCGGTCCATATCGTCACCGCCGGCTTGGACGAAGGCCCGGTGATCGCGCAGGCGCGCGTGCCGATCATGCCGTGGGACACGCCCGACACGCTCTCCGCGCGCGTGCTGATCGAGGAACATCGCCTCTATCCCCGCGCGCTGGCGGCGCTTACAAGGACGCTGTGACGCCGCTGGACCGCATCCGCGCCATCGCCATGGAGCAGCCCCGCGCGGCGGAGAAGCTGTCCCACGGCATGCCCGTCTTCTTCATCGACAAGGGCAAGACCTTCGCCTGGTATTCGGAAAATCACCACGGCAACGGCATCACCGCCGTGCTGGTGAAGACCTCCGGCCCCGACGAACAGGACGCGCTGGTCGAGATGGACCCGGACCTGTTCTACAAGCCCGCCTATCTCGCGCCGTCGGGCTGGATCGGCATCCGTGTCGATACCGGCGACACCGACTGGAGCCAGATCGAGGCCCGTATCGAGCAAAGCTGGGCCTACGCCGCCACACCCCGCCTGAGAGAGCAATTCGGCCGATGAACGACGTCCCCGAGACACCGATGGAACGCGCGCGGCGCAAGTCCCGCCTGCGCTGGATCACGCTGGGCGAGGCGGTGGCCGTCTCGGCCGTGATCATCTCCGGCCTCGGCCTCTACATGAACTATCAGGATCGCCGCGACGCGCGCGCGGACAAGGTCGCGGAAGCGACGAAGAGCACGACGCACGCGCCCTTCCACCTGAAGGCGGAAGCGAACGGCTCGGGTTCCTCGCTGACGCTGGCACCGGTCAATGCCGACGACGTGATCCAGGGCCAGTCGATCCGCTTCCCGCCGAGCTTCGGCCTGTCCCCGGTGACGACGACGAGCGACGCGCGGATCGACGCCGACTGGTTCGCGAGCGCGCTCAAGGCCGATCGGAAGAAGCGCGAACTGCCCGACGAGACGGCCGGCGACGAGCGCGTGCCGGTGATGATCGAGACGGATTATCTGGCTGGCGGCGAGACGATGAAGGCCCGATCCTATTACGACATCGGTTACGCGCTGGAGGGCCACTTCCTAGGCGGGGCGAGCGTGAAGCTGCGCGGCCTGTCGCTGATCGGGGTGGCGGCGACGCAGGATACGCCAGCGGACCAGCGACTCGCGGGGCTGTGGAGCCTGCGCGCGGGCAAGGTGAAGGAAAAGAAATAGGCCCCGGCAGCGCCGAGGCCTTTTCGTCATTGCGAGCGAAGCGAAGCAATCCATGCCACGAGCGTTGCGCGGATGGATTGCTTCGTCGCTATGCTCCTCGCAATTACGGCCCGAGAGCCGTCATCCGCGATGTCAGCCGACGATTTCTTCCGGCTGAAGAAGTAGGCGATCTCGATCGCGGCATTCTCCAGGCTGTCCGAACCGTGGACGGTGTTCGCCTCGATCGATTCGGCCAGTTCCTTGCGGATCGTGCCGGCATCGGCATTGGCCGGGTTGGTGGCGCCCATCACTTCGCGGTTGCGGGCCATGGCGTTCTCGCCCTCGAGCACCTGCACCACGACCGGGCCGGAGATCATGAACGAGACCAGCTCGCCGAAGAACGGGCGCTCCTTGTGGACGGCGTAGAAGCCCTCGGCCTGCTCCTGGGTCATGTGGATGCGCTTGGAGGCGACGACGCGGAGACCCGCATCCTCCAGCATCTTGGTGACCGCGCCGGTCAGGTTGCGACGGGTGGCGTCGGGCTTGATGATCGAGAAGGTGCGTTCGGTCGCCATGGCGAAGCCAAGCTCCATGTTTCTTGGGGTTGGAAATTGGGCGCCCCTCTAGGCGTGCGCGCGGCCGGAGGCAAGGCCCCCTCCCTGCGCGCTTGCCCCGCGCCGCGCTTCCGCCACAATCATCGCCGAGCTTTGCACCGTCATCGCTTCGATGCGGGGTGCCGATGCCCGGTTTCGCGTTGCTCATGCTCCAGGCGGCCTCCACCGTCACCACGCCCCTCCCCGACGAGCGGTTGCTCCATCCCGTCCCGCCCCGCCATTGTGAGGGATCGTCGGGCGAGATCGTGGTCTGTGCCAAGGATCAGGAGGCGTATCGCCTCCACGGCAGCGGCCCACAGATCGAGCCGACCCTGCCCGCGAAGGCCGAATGGCGGCTGTTCGGCAATACCAAGATGAACGTTCATGGCGAGCAGCGGTCGCTCCCCGGTGTCGGCAGCGCGCCCGCCGCGATGGTGACGGTGACCGTGCCTTTCTAGTCGGATCGGCGCTTGCTGGCGTAGTCACGCGACTCTAAGGGCCGCTGATCTCCAGGGGGATGACAGTCATGTTCGATCGGCGTCAGTTCGGTGCTCTCCTGCTGGGTGGCCTCGCGGCGCCCGCCGCCTTCGCCGCCAGGCGCGACGCGATCGCGACGCCGCTGATCCTCGAGGACAACCGGCTGTGGATCGCGGCGTCGATCGGCTCCGCCAAGCCGATGCTGTTCGTCGTCGATACCGGCGCCGGCCACGATTACATCCGCCCCGAAATCGCGCAGCAACTGCATCTGCAGGTGGCGGGCGCCGCCGTCGCGCGCGGGCTGGGCAAGGATGCCGTGCAAGGCACGATGTATGTCGCCCACAACGTGCTGCTGGGCGGCACGATGATGGAGCAGACCGTCGCCTTCGCCGGATACGAATTCGGCCGCGGTCTTCCGGACGATGCCGCCGGGCTGATGACCGCCGGCCTGTTCACCACGCGCGACAGCGACATCGATTTCGACAGGAACGAGTGGCGGCTGTGGCGCGATGGGAAGCCCGATCGCGAGGGGCTGGTGGCGCTCGATTCGAAGATCACCGGGCCGGGGCGCAGCGATTTCTACTCGCACCGCATGTTCGTGCAGGCGACGCTAGACGGCGCCAGCTACCGCCTGCTGGTCGATACCGGATCGCCTGGAACACTGCTGCTCGGGCCGCGCGCCGCCGCGCGATCGGGCCTGTTCGCGGATGATCGCCCTTATGCCCCCGCGCAGACGCGTGGTTTCGGCGGCAATGCGGCGCGGCTGAGCCGGCGCGTCCGCGCGGGCCGCTTCGCGATGGGGCCGCTGACCGTCGAGCGGCCGCTGATCACGCTGATGGATCCGCGCCAGCAATCGCGCGGCGACGACGATCATGACGGCATCATCGGCCTGCATTGGGCAAGCCTGCTCAACTGGTCGACCGACGTGCAGGCATCGCGCCTATGGGCGGCGCGCAACAAGCGGCCGGAAGCGCCCGAATCCTATCTGCTGAGCGCGGTCTGGTTGGAAAAAGGCGACGACGGCCGCGCCCGCATCGCCGATGTCGGCTTCGGCAGTCCGGCCCATCAGGCGGGCCTGCGCGCCGGCGATGTGATCGTCTCGCCCGCAGGCATTGCCGATGCCGCCAATGCATTGTCCGGTCAGCCAGGCAAGGCCGTGTCGCTGCAGGTGCAGAGCGCGGGCGGAGCGCCTCGCCCGGCGAACTTCACGCTACAGCCCTATCTCTAGGCGACCTTCGTCCAGCGGCCGTCCTCCTGCCGCCAGTAGCGCGGCTCGACGCCCTCGCGCCCCTTGAGGCCGCGCCATGCGGTGCGCGCCGCGTCGATCGAATTGTCGTCGAAGAAATGGAAGGCACGGTCGAAACCCAGCGCCTCCTCGCGCCATACGCCATCGACGATCGCGACGTTGCGCGCGGCGTTGGCGGGCTCGGGGAGCGCCGAGATCAGGATCGGCTGATCGGCGCCGATCAGGCCGTGCGGCAGGAAGCTCTCGACCTGCGCGGTCCACAGTCCCTCGTCGATCGCCTTCGCCTGGCCCTCGTCACCCGTGACGACGAGCAGGCGCCCGCCCCCCGCCAGCACACGCGTCGCGATGCTGGCGAGGACGGACACGAGCGGATCGCGGCCGAGCTGGTAGAAATCGACCTGCATCAGCCGCGCGGCTCCGTCAGGCTTCGAGATTGTCCGCCACGAACTGGTCGAGGATACGCACGCCGAAGCCGGTCGCGCCCTTGTCCCAGGTGGCACCCGCCTTCGCCGACCAGACCATGCCGGCGATGTCGAGATGCGCCCACTTCACCCCGTCCTCGACGAAGCGCTTGATGAACTGCGCCGCCGTGATCGAGCCGCCGCCGCGCGGGCCGACATTCTTCATGTCGGCGATCGGGCTGTCGATCAGCTTGTCGTAGGCGTCGCCCAGCGGGAAGCGCCACAGCTTGTCGCCCGAGGCGTCGCTGGCCTTGAGCAGCTTGTCTGCGAGGCCGTCGTCGTTCGAGAACAGGCCGCCATATTCGTTGCCGAGGCTGATGATCATCGCGCCGGTCAGCGTCGCGAGATCGACGATCGTCTTCACCCCGTGCGTCTTCTGCACCCAGGTGATCGCGTCGCACAGGACGAGACGTCCTTCGGCGTCGGTGTTGATCACCTCGATCGTCTGGCCGGACATCGACGTCACGACGTCACCGGGACGCTGCGCGTTGCCGTCGGGCATGTTCTCGACCAGGCCGCACACGCCGATCACGTGCGCCTTCGCCTTGCGCCCGGCGAGCGCCATCATCGCGCCCGCGACGGCGCCGGCGCCGCCCATGTCCCACTTCATGTCCTCCATGCCGGCGGCGGGCTTGATCGAGATGCCGCCTGTATCGAAGGTGACGCCCTTGCCGACGAAGGCGACCGGATCCTTGTCCGCGCCCTTCCAGCGCATGACGAGCAGGCGCGCGGGCTTGCGCGAACCCTGCGCGACGCCGAGCAGCGCGCCCATGCCGAGTTCCGCCATCTGCCTGTCGTCGAGCACCGTGATCTCGACGCCGAGATCGGCGAGCTTCTGGCAGCGCTCGACGAAGCTCTCGGGATAGATGATGTTGGCCGGCTCGGTGACCAGTTCCTTGGTGAGCGCGACACCATCCGCCAGCGCCTTGGCCGACGCCCAGGCGGCGTCCGCGCCTTCGCCCGCGCCGACGATCACGATCTCTTCGAGCTGCGGCTTCTGGGCAGCCTTCAGCTTCGTGCGATAGACGTCGTAGCGCCAGTTGCGCATCACCGCGCCGAACGCCAGCGCGGCGGCGCGGGCGCCGCTCGTCTTGTGGCCGGAGAAATCCACCACCAGCGTCTTTTCGGAGGTCTGCACCTTCGCCACGAGCGCGCCGCCGGCCTTTTCATAGGCCTTATCCGAATCACCGTCGCCGAGGCCGACGAGGATCACGCGCTCCTCACCCGTGAACAGCTCGGCGACGGCACCGGCCTCGCCCTCGAACTTCGCGGACACGGCGGCGCGCGCGACGAAGGCGGCGGCATCGCCGGAAAGCCCTACGAGTCGAGCGGCTTCCACCTTGCCGGCGGTCTGCGGGATGGCGAGCGCGTGGGGCGCTTCCGGGCGGCGGTCTGCGAAGCGGACGTTCATTGCTCTTATTGTCTCCATGGGGGCGCCTTCGGGCGCTCGTTGGGGGCATATGGCAAGCCCCGCGCGCCCGCGCCACCCCTGCATCCCGCCGCAGACCCGTTCAGGGGAGATTGCGGAGCCGGCGTTGCGGTGCGATAGGCGCTGGAAAGGCAAGGCCGTTCGGGCACTCCCTGGGGGACAAGTGGATTTCAGAAGCCCGAATATCGTGTTGAACGCCCGGCGCCTGGCAGACACGCGCCTCGCCACCGCCCTTCCGCTCGTGCTCGCGCTGACTTCGGCGCCCGCGCTGGCGCAGGGTGCGCCCGACGCCAGCATGGGCGCCGGCGGCGGCTTCGGCGCGAGCGACAATGGCCGCCCGGCATTGTCCCGCCCCTCGCCCGATCCGGCGCTGACCGTCGCGAACGTCGACAAGCCGCTGGCAGACAACGAGGCGGCGTTCACCGCCGACCAGCTCGACTACGACACCGAAAAGCATATCGTCACCGCCACCGGCGACGTGCGCATGATCCGCCAGGGCAACCGGATGCGCGCCGACAAGGTGATCTGGAACCGCGATACGGACGACGTCCATGCCTACGGCAATGTCGCTATCCAGAACCCGCAGGGCGACATGACCTACGCCCAGGATGCCGAGCTGACCGATTCGATGAAGGACGGCGTGGCCGAGGACATGCTGCTCGTCCTCGAAAACGGCGGGCGCATGGCGGCCAAGCAGGGTGCGCGCAAGGATGGCGTCTACACGCTCAACCACGCCGCCTACACGCCCTGCGACGTGACGACGAACGCCGGCTGCCCCAAGGAGCCGATCTGGAAGATCACGGCCGCGAAGGTGGTCTACGATCCTTCGAAGCATCGCGTGTCCTACCGCGACACGCGACTGACCTTCCTCGGCCTGCCGATCTTCTGGCTGCCCGCTTTCTCACATCCGGACGGCTCCGGCGCGGGCGGCAATTCGGGCCTGCTGGTGCCGGACATCAGCTACAACAGCCGCAACGGCCTACAGGTCGCGACGCCCTATTACATCCAGCTCGCGCCGAATCGCGACCTGACGGTCACGCCCTACATCTTCACCGCCGTCGCGCCGATGCTGAGCGCCGAATATCGTTCGCTGAGCGAAAAGGGCGCGTGGCGGATCCAGGCCTATGCGACCGAAAGCAGCCGCTCCACAATTACCGGCGACAATGGCAAGCGCGATCCGCGTGGCTATATCGAAGCGAACGGCACGTGGCAGCTCAGCCCGACCTGGACGCTGAGCGGATCGATCCGCGCGGTGTCGGACAAGACGTTCCTGCAGCGCTACGACCTCAACTACGACGACACGCTGCGATCGGTGGTGAAGGCCGAGCGGATCGATGACGACAGCTATCTGTCGATCGCCGGCTGGGCGTTCCAGACGCTGGTGCCGAAGCTGCCCGGATCGAACCTCGCGCAGGCGCGGCAGGGCCAGCAGCCCTTCGCTCTGCCCGCGATCGACTATCGCCGCCGGATCACCGATCCGTGGCTGAACGGCACCTTCACGCTCCAGGCCAACTCGCTCGCGCTGATCCGGACCGACGGGCAGGACACGCAGCGCGCCTTCACCAGCGCGCAGTGGGAAAAGTGGCTGCTCACCGGCATGGGCCAGCTGATCACCTTCACCGCCTATGGCCGCGCCGACGTCTATCACAGCTCGGATAACGGGCTGACCCAGACGGTGATCTACCAGGGCCAGCCCGGCTGGCAGACGCGCGGCATCGCCGCGGGCGCGATCGACGTGCGCTGGCCCTTTGCCGGCGCGGTGTGGAACGGCACCCAGCGGATCACACCGCGCATCCAGTCGCC
>BACX01000746.1 GCA_000333335.1 Sphingomonas-like bacterium B12
ATGCGGCGGCGCCGATCCTGCTCAACATCTGCATGATCGGGGCGCTGCTGTTCTTCCGGGGGCATGACGGGATCGCGACGGCGCACACGCAGGCGATCGCGGTGACCGTCTCCGGGGTGGCGCAGCTCGCCTGGCTGATCCTCGCGGCGCGCAGCGCGGGCGTCAAGCTCCGCCTCAAGCGACCGACGCTCAACCCCGAAGTGAAGAAGCTGCTGGCGATCATCTGGCCCGCCGCGATCGGCGCGGGCGCGGTGCAGTTCAACCTGCTCGTCATCACGATGCTGGCCGCCGGTTTTCTCGGCCAGGGCGCGGTCTCCTACATCTATTATGCGGACCGGTTGAACCAGCTGCCGCTGGCGCTGGTCGGCATCGGGGTGGGCACCGCGATCCTGCCGGTGATCTCCCGCCAGATCGGGGCGGGCGACGAGAGCGCCGCGATCCACACCCAGAACCGCGCGATCGAGCTGTCGCTGCTGCTCACCCTCCCCGCCACCGCCGGGCTGATGCTGGGCGCGCGGACGCTGATCGCGGCTTTGCTGCAGACCGGCGCCTTCACCGCGCACGACACCGCCGCCTCCGCCGCCGTGCTGACCGCTTTTTCGTGCGGGCTGCCCGCCTACATCCTGATCAAGGTGTTCACGCCGGGCTTCTACGCGCGCGCCGACACCAAGACGCCGGTACGCATCGCGATGACCGAGATGGCGTGCAACATGGCGCTCAATCTGTTCTTCGTGTTCGGCACCAACCTCTCCTACGTCGGCCTCGCCATTTCGGGCGCGAGCTGCGCGTGGATCAATGTCGGGCTGCTCTACTGGGTGCTGCACCGGCGCGGGCAGTTCACCGTCGACGCGCAGCTGCAGCGCCGCGCGGTGCGGCTGCTGCTGGCAACGCTGGCGATGGCGGCCTTGCTGCTGTTCCTCGATCCGCTCACCGCCCGCCATGCGAGCGGGACAATCCCCAACGGATCGGCGCGCTGCTGCTGCT
>BACX01000745.1 GCA_000333335.1 Sphingomonas-like bacterium B12
CAAGGAACCGGTCTTCAGCCGCGACAGCGACTTGAACCCGATCTTCATCGTGGTCGACTACGAGACCTACGGGCCTTCGAAGAAGCTGTCGGCCGGTGGCCGCGTCGCCACCCGCTTCGCCAACGGCCGGGTCGAGATCGGTGCCTCGGCGCTGCACGACGAGACGATCAGCAAGGCGACCGTGGTCGGTGCCGACCTCAAGGTGAAGATCACCAAGACCACCGAACTGCGCGCCGAGGGTGCCACCGGCGGGCGCGACGGCATCTCGCAGGGCCGCGCCTTCCTGGCCGAGCTGGAGCATCACGATCGCCGCGTCGACGTGCTCGCCTACGCCCAGCGGCAGGATGAGGATTTCGGCCTCGGCCAGCAGAATTTCGCCGAGGCCGGCACCCAGAAGGCCGGCATCGACGGCCGCCTGCGCCTGACCAGCCGGCTGAGCGCCACGGGTTCGGGCTGGTACCAGAACGACCTCGACGGATCGGGCCGCCGCTATGCCGGCGAGGCCGAGCTCGAATATCGCCGCGACAAGGGCACGCTCTTCGCGGGCACGCAGATCGCGTCCGATCACACGATCGGCGGCGAGAACCGGGATTCGCGCCTGATCACGCTGGGTGGCAGCCAGGATTTCTTCCAGAAGGCCGTCACCGTCACCGGCCAGACGATGTTCTCGCTCGGCGGCAAGGATCAGAGCACCGACTTCCCGGTCCGTCACCAGATCGACGTGTCGTGGCGCGTGAAGCCCGGCATCCGCCTGATCGGCACGCAGGAATTCGCGGAGGGGGACCAGTACAAGGCGCGCTCGACCCGCATCGGCTTCGACATCGCGCCGTGGCGCGGCGCCAAGCTGATGTCGACGATGAACAGCCAGGCGATTTCCGAGAATGGCCCGCGCACTTTCGCGCAGTACGGGATGAGCCAGTCGCTTCCGCTCGGCCACGGCTGGACGGCCGACGCCACGGTCGATGCCTCGACCAACCTGAAGGGTTCGATCCCGACGGGCTCGCGGGTCAATCCGTTCCAGCCGGTCTCCTCGGGCACGACGATTTCCGGCACCGATCAGGAGGACGGCAACTACACCGCGCTCACTGGCGGCCTCTCGTATCGCGCGGCGCTCTGGTCGTGGAACGGCCGCGTCGAATATCGCACGTCCAGCCTCAGCAAGCGTTGGGGCGTCACCTCCAACCTGCTGCGCTCGCTTGGCGAGGGCAAGACGATCGCCTCCTCGGTGAAGATCT
>BACX01000744.1 GCA_000333335.1 Sphingomonas-like bacterium B12
CGATAAGCACGCCCGGCCCGGCAGGATGTCGGCGGATCGATCTTCGCCGAATGGGGCGACGTGGGCGATCCGACCGGCGCCGATCTCGGCGGCAGCGACGGTGCCATCTACTATTACGATTGGGCGATCGACCTCGAAATTACGCCCCCGATCGCGGCGGGCCTGCAGGGTGGCACGGCCGATGACGCGATCGATGCGATGGGCGGTGCGATCGGCCTCGGCATCCGCGCCGATCGCCAGCTCGGTGGTCTGGCCGAATGGCTCGATGCGCGGCCGATCACGATCGACGATCGGGTGACACCCGGCGCGCCGACCATTCGCACGGGCACGGTCACCGTCATCGTCAGCTTTTCCACCACCGACCCTCTGAACTGAACTTCCAAGGAGACTGGTTATGGCACGCGCACGCGGCGCGAACGCAAAAGCGTTCGGCGTCTTCCAAAACACGCCCGACATGATCCCGGCAGGCGGCCCCGCGTGGTTCGGCCTTCCCTTCGTCTCGCACACGCTTGGCGAGGAACGGCCGCTGATCCCCTCCGATCTTCTCGGGCAGGGTCGCGAGATGCAGGACCCGACGCCAGACGTCGCGACCAATGATGGCGATATCGTCGTTCCCGTCGACGCTCGCAATTTCGGTCACTGGCTGAGGCTCGCCATGGGCGCGCCCGTGTCGACCGGCGATGCGGGCGACGGCTATTCGCACGTCTTCACGTCCGGGGCGGCCGCCCTGCCCGTCATGGCGATCGAAATCGGCTCGCCCGAGGTGCCGGCCTATTCGACCCACTACGGCGCGCGTCTCAATCAGCTCAAGATCGCCATGTCGCGCTCCGGCCTGCTCAACGCGACCTGCAGCCTGATCTGCATCGGCGAGAGCGAGCATGCGAACGCGAGCGTGGCCGGCGTCAATGCGACGCCATCCCTCGCGATCCAGCGCTTCCCGCAGGCAACGGGTTACGTCAAGAAAGGTGGCGTGGCGCTCGGCGGTGTCGTGGCGGCTGACTTCACCTTCTCCAACGGACTGGAGAAGATCGAGACGATCAAGGCCGATGGTCGTATCGAGGACAGTGATCCCGGCATGGTTGGAATGACCGGATCGACGACGGTGCGCTTCGCTGATTACAGCATGCTCGATGCTGCGACGTCGGGCGAGCCGATCGAGCTGGATTTCGGCTGGTCGATCGGCGCCTTCGGCCTGATCTTCGCCGTCCCGCGCGTTTTCCTGCCGCCCGTCAAGCGCCCGATCTCCGGCCCCAACGGCATCCAGGCGCAATTCAACTGGCAGGCGTCCGGCGCACTCGGCGCGAGCGTCACCGCGACGCTCACCAACGATGTGGCGGCCTATGTTTAAGCTGGGGCAAGTCGTCTCTGGCTGGCTCGGCCAGATTGCGAGCGAGGACAAGGCCGATCCTCGGCCTTTCCTTTTGCCTGGCGTCCGCGTGTGCTTCGATCCGATCGGCCCCAAGGCCGTTCGCGCTGCCCGCAGGGCCGTAGCACTTTCGCTCCGGGTCGACCCGGCGGATATCGAGGAAGCGGGCGATGCTCTCTCGCGCGAACTGATCCGGCGCGGGATCAGCGCGTGGGAAGGTATCGGCAACGCGGCCGGTGACCCCGTTGGCCCCACGCACGACGTCTACAAGATGGGCGACGATGATCGCCCTGAGCTGGACGAGGTCGGCCGTCCGATCGTCGTGTCCAAGGGCACGATTTCGCTCTTCCTCGAGGAAGTGACCGCCTACGAGGCGGCCGATGCCGCCTATGTCCGCCCGTGGTCGGATCGGGAACGGGAAAAAAACGGCTTCGCCGGCTCGCCGAATGGCACTTCGTCAGCGGCGACGCCGGGGAGCGCTACTGCCAGCTCTCGTGTCAGGAAGGCACGAACGGCCGGTGCGAGCCGGACCCGGAAAGCGGTGAAGGGGGTTGCCCCTACATCCGCTTCGAGCCGGCGACCGAAGAAGGCGAAGCCGTCTGGCAAGTGATTGCCGACTGCGGCTCGCAATTGCGGGTCGCGGGCTTCGGATCGGCCTTCGCGCTCGATTATGGCGCGGTCATGGAAGTGGGCCGCGCCCGTAACGCTGATCTCGCCTTCCTCTCCGAAGTCCTGCCCGACGCCGAGCGTGTGATCGTCGCCGCTCATTCTGATGATCCCCCCGATGCCGAGGAAGATGCACGATGACTGATCAGAGCGTCGCCATTCGCCTCGGCATCGAGGGGAAGGCGCAGATCAAGGCGGACTTCACCGAAATCGCCGACAGCGGCGATGCGAACGCAAAGCGCCTGGTCAACTCGTATGAGAAGGCCGGCGACGATATCGAGCGCGCGTTGCAGCGCCGCGACGCGGCCGCCGCGAAGATCGCCGCGCTCATGCCGACCAACATGCAATCGGTCATCAACGCGAACGCCGGCACGAGTGCCTATGGCGGCTATCGTGATGCGGGCGGCGGTGCGCAGGGTCAGAACGCCAATGCCGCGCAATACGCGGCTCTGCTTGCGCAGCAAGAGCAGCAGGTCGATGCCGTTCGATCGGCCCTTGATCCGCTCTACGCGGCGCAGAAGCGCTACGACGACGAAGTGCGCATCGCCAATGGCCTGCTGAAGCAGGGTGCGATCAGCGAGGTAGAACGGGATGCTGCGATCGCGCTTTCGGAAAAGGCGCTGCAGCGGGCGAAGAACGGCCTGAACGAGCATAGCTCGGCACTGGGGCTGAACCGCACGCAGTTCATGATCGCCGAAAGCGCCGTGCACCGCTTTGTCGATCCGGTTCTCGCCGGTCAAAGCCCGATCAAGGCCTTTGCCATGCAGGCGGGCGACCTGGCGACGTCGTGTCGATGGATGACGGTGGCGTTGCCGGCGGCATGGCGAAGGTGCGCGCGCTGCTCAATCCGGTGACAATCGGTATCACGGCGGCGACGGCAGCGGTTCTGATCGGCGCGGCCGCATGGCTGAGCTACACCAACAATATGGCGAAGCTGGCTGCCCTGTCACAGGGTTCCGGCGCCGTGATCGGCGTGTCGGCCGCCAAGCTGGAAGGCGATGCGGAAGCAGCGGCGCGACTGGGCGACATCAGCACGGCTTCGGCCCGCGAAATCGTGTCGGCCTATGTCCAGATGGGCGGTATCGGCGGGAACGTCCTGACGGGGCTGACGGCACTTACGGAGGATTTTGCCAAGGCGACGGCGCAGGATGCCAAGGGCGCACAGCAGGAACTTGGGCGGGCCTTTCAGGATCCGGTCAAGGGCGCGGAGGAACTGACCGCCCGCTATGGCACGCTGACGCAGGCGCAGATCGAGCATATACAGGACCTCGTACAGCAGAACGACCTATACGGTGCGCAGCAGGCTCTGCTTGATGGTCTGAAAGGCCAGTTCGATGGTGCGGCCGAGCATGCCAACATCCTCGCGCGCGCCTGGCATGCGATCTCCGATGCCGCGTCCGATGCCTGGGGCTGGATGGGCAAGGCAATCGACCGCGCGCTTGGCGGCGGGTCGATCGCGCAGCAGATCGCGGACCTGCAGCAGCAGCGTGCCACGCTCGTGGGCACGAACCTTGCCGGCGCGGTGCCCGGCATCGATAAGCAGATCGCGGACCTGCAGGCGCAGCTGAAGCAGGAACAGCAGAAACAGAACAATGCGGGTGCCCGGTCGCGCGCCGTCACGGCGATGGGTTACGTCGACGAAGCGACCGGCGGCAACCAGCTCGACCAGCTCAAGACGAAGCTCGCTGCGATCAACGGCGTGCTGGCCGACAATGGCAAGGCGGCGGGCCTGAGCGCCGGCCAGCTCCGCAATGCCCGCGCCGCGCAGGACGAATATACCCACGCGGTTACCACCTATTTGCCCGAAGGGCAGAAGGCTGCGGCGCTGGCGAAGCTCGACGCGCAGATCGCGGCCGCGAAGACGCCGGCAGAAAAGGGCGCGCTGGCGGCGCAGAAGGAACGGCTGGAACAGGGCGGTAAGCTGATCACGGCGGCCGATGCCGAGGCGGCGGCGCAGGGCAAGGGCGCGGCCGCGAAGGCCGAGGCGGCGAAGGCGGGCGCCGGTCATGCCCAGTCTCTGGCCCGCGAGGCGGCCGCGATGGAGGCCAGCGCCCGTGCCGCGCTCGATGTCGCTGCTGCCTATCTGCAGAGCGATGGTGCTGGCGTTCTCGCTGAGGCCCGCCGCAAGGCGATCACGGATGCGACGAAGAACGGGATCGACGTCGAGGCGGAGGCGCGCCGCCAGATCGCGCTGAGTATCGCGGACGGTATCGCCAACTCGGCGAAGTCGGTATCCGGGCTGCGGATCGAGACGGCTGCTCGTACACAGGTCAATCTGGAAGTCTCGAACGGCGCGCTCGCGGTTGGTCTGATGAACCAAGTGCTGAGCGATGAAGCGGCTCTCCGTCCTCTTCTGAAGATGCAGGCGCTTGCGCAGGGCGATGCCCTCACGGCCCTGACCAAGGTTATTGAGGCTCAAAGGAAGGCCCTACAGGAGCTTCACGCGGAGGAAGCGCACGGTCAGGCGCTGCAGTCGCTCGATGCGCTCCGCAACCGCGTGCAGGATGCCCAGCTCGCCGCGCGCTATGCCGGAGATACGAGCGGGGCGGCCGATCGCGCCCGTGCGCGGCTCGCCGCCAACCGGGAGGCCGACCAGCGCGGCTATAATGACAACGACCGCACCGACGTCGTGCAGGGCAATGTCGATGCCACCAGCGCGGAGTTGCTGGCGAAGCGCGCGCAACATTCTGCGGATGCGCTGCGTTCGTCGCGCGAGCAGATCGAGATCAGCCGGGCGGAAGCATCCCTGATCGGCAGGTCTATGACCGAACATGATGCGCTCATTGCCCGCCTGCAGCTGCAGCAGACGCTTCAGCGCGAGCTTGGCGATGGATATGCCCAGTGGGCGCCGGCCATCCTCGCGGCCGCTGCGGCGGCCGAACAGGATGCCCAGCATACCAAGCGGCTGCAGGACGCCTTCAGCGAGGTGAAGGGCGTGGGCGACCAGCTGGTCGACGACGTTCTCAATCCGCAGAACTGGAGCAACTGGGGTGATGAGGGCAAGCGGATCGCGCAGGAACTTGAGCAGGAATTCCTTAAGCTCGCCGCGATCAATCCGCTGAAGAATTGGCTGTTCGGGGAGAATAACCCCACCTTCGGCAGTGTCGGTTCGCTGTTCAAGGGCGGCGGTGTCGGCGGCTTCCTCGGCAAGCTGTTCGGCCATGGCGGCATCAATCCTGCCTCGCTGGATAGCCCAGCCCTCGACATAGGCGGATCGATCCCCACGACCATGTCGGTGTCGCCGCTCGATCTGTCTGCGTTTCTTCCGCACTTTGCTGCCGGCACCGACTACAGCTCGGCCGGTGCGGCGCTGGTCGGTGAGAATGGCCCCGAAGTCGTCAACCTGCCGCTCGGATCGAAGGTGACGAACGCGGCGGATACTCGCCGCATGTTGGCTGCGAACGATAGCGGCGGAACCACCCACTATTACGACCTGCGGGGCGCCGTCGTGTACGAGGATCTGATGAAGAAAATCGAGGGGCGCTCCCAACTGGCAGAAGCCAAGGGCGCGGCTGGAGGTCGCGTTTTGAGCCGGCAGGATCAAGCGCGTTATGGCCGTCTCAAGCTCGGCACGCGCTGATAATGGCGGACATTTATCTACCAACGAGGCCGCTCCCCAAGCTGGCCTCTGTCATCCCGATCGTTCCTGGCGGCTGGCAGGGCGGCTTTATGGGCGGGGAAGAGGTGTGGGCCGGCCTCATGGGGTCGCGCTACTCTGTTAAACTGGAAACGCCGAATCTGAAGCCGGAGCCGGATGGCCGCGAGTGGACCGCCGCGATCCTCGACGGGCTTATGGGCGGCGTCATTGTCGGGTGCCGTTTCCACCAGCCCGGCCTTCGCTCTCGCGCCTTCCATCCGATCGGCGGTGCCATCGTGGTCGACGGCGCCGATCAGGCCGGCTCCGTCGTCAAGCTCCGGGGTTTCCAACCGCGCGCCGTCGTCGCCAAACGCGAGTTCTTCGGCCTCGTCACAGCTGGTCGCAGCGTCCTCTACCGCGCCACGGCCCAGACCTTCGCGGACGATGATGGCAAGCTCTCGCTCCCGATCTCGCCGATGCTTCATGTCGAACCCGGCGACGGCGATGTCTGCGAATTCGGCAAGCCGATGATCGAAGGCAAGCTCACGGTCGACGACGGCGGATACACCAATATCCCCGCCAAGGTGCAGGGCATGTCCCTCACGATCACGGAAACGCGCTGATGTCAGATTGGTCGCCCGAACTCATGGCGGCGTTGGCCGGCGAGCGCTTCATCGCGTTCGCGGCGATCGACCTGTTCACGCCCGCCCGCGACGTCCATCTGCTCGTGAATTCGGGCTACCTCACCTTCGGCGGCAACAAGTATGTCAGCCACGACGACGTCTTCGGCGTATTCTCGAATATCGAGGATATTGGCGATGGCGTTGGAAATCAGGCGCCATCCGTCACGCTGACGCTCGTGCCGCCCACCAACGTCGCGGTTGGGCAGGTTGCGAACAGCGGCATGCAGGATTCGCCAGTCAAAATCTGGCTCGGCGCCGTCGATCCGGTAACCGGGCTTGTACTTGGCGATCCCGCTCTGTTGCTCGACGGCCTGCTTGATGTCCCGACCATCAATATCGATGAAAATGGAAAGCGCTCGATCGACTACGATATCGGTAGCGTGTTCGACGAGTTTTTTCTCGCCGATGATGCGGCGCGTCTATCTAATGGCTTTCATCAACTGCTCTGGCCGGGTGAGTTGGGTTGCTCGTTCGTGACGTGGGTCACGAAGCAATTGTATTGGGGAACGGAAGCCCCGGACGGGGTGTCGCTGTGAAGTGCCTCCGCGACATCCAATCCGGCGAGCTGATCAGTCTCAATCTGATGCCATACTTAACGGCGCTCTGCTGGAGTATCGGCATCCTAGCAACCGTCGTGGCGGCCATCGCAATGGTGACGAAGCAATGATCGAGCAGCCAGAAATGTTGCGCCGGGTGCAAGCGGCGCAGGCTACCTTGGACGAATTCAAGGATTTGCCGTTCAAGTTCGGTGAGAGGGATTGCGTCCGGATGACGGCCGCGCATCTGCGCCGCATGGGCTACAAGGTGAAGCTCCCGCCAAAGGGCAGCTACGGTTCAGCGAAATCTGCCCTGCGCCAACTGAAGGCGCGCGGGTTTGGCACACTTGCTGAGGCCCTTGATGCGATGGGTCTAGCCCGTATTGCGCCCGCCGAGGCGTTGGCAGGCGACGTTGTCATCGGTGCTGGCGATGATCCGCTGGGGGCGCTTGGCGTCTTGCTCGGCAACGGCAGGCTGATTGGTTATCATGAGGTGGCAGCTGGCGCATGCATAATGCAGGTTAGAAAAATGGACATCGCTTGGCGGGTCAGCCCGCGCTAGGCGCTCCGGGCGCGCACTCTGCCACCTGTTTAGCGGGCATCCACGATTTGACCGATGTGCCGTTTGGAAGCCGGTGAAGATCGATTCTTGCCGCCGCCCTGCCAGCGCCGGGGCCGCCCGCGATCCAGATCAGCGTAACCTCATCAGGGCGATCGGGTTGCGAATAAACGTTTGGCGCAAGCCATCCGTCCATGTCGATCAGACACCGCTCAACGTCCTCTAACCTCCTAGCCGTCGAATAGTCGGCGACTGGAGACTTCTGATCGAATTTCGAAATTGGACCTGCGGCGACGCTAACCGGCGTCAGCAAAACCAAGACCAATAATTCCTTCATAGTCGCCTCCTTTTCCCTCTCTTAGCTGCGGAGACACCGCGTTGTCGAAGTTTCTGATGACCGCTGCCGAGATCGTCGGAGGCGTCGCTTTGCTCGCCTCGGGGGTTGGGGCCGCAGTGTCAATCGGAGCGATCAGCGCGTCGGCGTTCACCGCGACGGCCGCAACCGTAGCGACCGTAGCTGGCGTTGCCGCAGCGGGCCTCGGCGTAGCGGCCATGTTGTTCGCAAAGAAGCCGTCGCAGGCCGCGTCCAACAGAAT
>BACX01000743.1 GCA_000333335.1 Sphingomonas-like bacterium B12
GCTCGGTCCCGGGGATCCTCTAGAGTCGCCCGATGCATCCCGCTTGGGTGCGAAGCCTGCGCGATCAGTGCACCGCTGCGGGAGTGCCGTTCCTGTTCAAGCAATGGGGCGGTTGGTCGCCGCTTATCCTGCCTTCGGCGGTCAACGCGAGCTGGGCGACACCGAACAGTCTGCCCGGATGCCCGAACATGGCGGCATGGCCGGATGGCACTGTGCGTTTCGGTCGCGACGTCGACCCTGCAGTCGGCGCCGGTATCACGATGTTCCTGTCGACAAAGAAGGGCGCGGGGCGCCTGCTCGATGGCGTTCAGCATGATGGGATGCCAGCATGACAAACGATCCTGCTCTCGCGATCTGCGCTAACCGCTGTGCCGAGGATGGCGATCCGCCCTGCTACGCCGTGCATGGCGAGCTGTTGAAGCTCGGCAAGGCGGCTGGTGATTGGAAGCCGTGCACGCCTTGCCTGATCGATTGCGGCATCGAGATCGTTGAACCGCTCGATCCCGGCGCCGTGCTGAGGCCGCTGCTATGACGGGCGCGCCGATCGCCGAGAAAGCCGAGTATGTCCGGGCCGCGATCGCGGACGGTCGCTCCGGCGAGCATCATTGCCATTGGCCCGGCTGCGATCGGCGAGTTCCGCCGGCATCGTGGGGATGCCGCGAACATTGGTACAAGTTGCCGCAGCGTCTCCGCTCTAAAATCTGGCGGGCCTTCCGGCCGGGGCAAGAGCAATCAAAGACGCCAAGCGCCGATTACGTCGCCGCTGCCCGCGAGGTGCAGGACTGGATAGCAGCCAATCAAACTCACCAAGCAAGCCTGTTTTAGAAGGGGGCGTCATGGCCGGAGTAAACAAGGTCATCATTGTCGGAAATCTCGGGCAAGACCCGCAGACGAAAAGCTTCCAGAATGGCGGGAAGCTCGTAAACCTGCGGATCGCGACTAGCGAGACGTGGAAGGATCGCAATACCGGGGAGCGCAAAGAGCGCACCGAATGGCATAGCATATCGATCCAGAACGAAGGTCTTTGCGGCGTCGCCGAGCGCTATCTCAAAAAGGGCTCGAAGGTCTATATCGAGGGAAAGCTCGCGACCCGGAAGTGGCAGGCGTCTGACGGTAGCGATCGCTATTCGACGGAGATCGTGGTCTCGGGCTTTCACGGCACGATGGTGCTGCTCGACGGTGTCGGCGGACGCGGCGGCAATTCTGCTGGCGATGGCGGCAGCAATGCGGGCGCGGGCGACAATTGGTCCGGCGCCGGTCGCGGTGCTTTCGATTCCGATCTCGATGACGACGTGCCCTTCTAGGCGCTGAAGACCGCTCCCCGCTGATCCTGTTTGCTTCGCCGCCTCGGGCGGTTTCGGAGGTGTTGCCCCGTGTCCAGTCTGCCGTCGCCCATGGGTCAAGCCGCGCTTCAATATGCGCGGCAGGGCTGGCCGGTCTTCCCCTGCCGCGAAAGCGATGGCGAGCCGTATATCGATCGACAGACAGGCAAGGAGCGCATTTCGCGCGCCAAGTCGCCCTACACGGCAACCGGCGTGAAGGATGCCACCACCGACGAACAAACGATCGTCGGTTGGTGGCGCCGCTGGCCTCGCGCAATGATCGGCGTCGCCATGGATCGCAACGGCCTGTTCGCGGTCGATTTCGATCCTCGCGTCGAGCAAGACGTCGATCCCGAAACGGGCGAGGTGCTGGCCGAGCGCCATTTCACGCTAGAGCAGCTGAAGGCCGATACCGAGACGCTGATCGGCTGCGAGATACCCAGCTCGCTCGCTTCGGTCACGCCCTCGGGCGGTGTCCACGTCTTCCTGCGCCAGCCCGACGACGGCGGTGACAGGATCCGCAATCGGGACAATCTGCCTAAGCATGTCGATGTTCGCGGCCGTGGCGGCTACGTGATTGTGCCGCCCAGCACCATCGTCGAGCCATGCGAGAAGGCGACGGCCGGCGTCTATCGCTGGCTTCGTGGACGATACGACGTCGAGCCGGTCGACGCACCTGGCGCGCTCATCGAGCTGCTGCGCTCCACCAAGGCCGGCCCGGCTCAAAAAGCCGCCGGCGACCAGCCGGCGCCCGCTTCCTCTTCGGCCGCCACGCGTGCCTACGGTTCCGGCGACGCCGATGCTTCCAATCTGCGGAAATACGGCCTGTCGGCGCTGGCGGCGGAGGCGGACACGCTCGCGGCCGTGCGTGAGGGCGAAGGGCGCAACATTCAGATCAACAAGAGCGGGTTCCGAATGGGGCAGCTCGTGGCGGCCGGAGCGCTGACAGAGGCGATGGCGCGGTCGACGCTACAGGCGGTGATCGACGCGATGCCGAACAATGGCGATCCGGTCGGCGCATCGCAGACACTCGATCGCGGCCTCACGGCCGGACAGGGCGCACCGCGCGACCTCGCCGATGTCCTCGCCGCCGCCCGCGCCCGCGCCGCTCGATCCTTCCACCCTTCCGCCCGCCCCGCACCCCGTGGCGAGCCGGAGGATGGCAAACCTTCCGGGTGGAAGCCTGAGCCGGCCAATGACGACGATGGGGGCCGGGGGGCGGACGATGACGAAGAGGCGCGGCATCGCCGCTGCATCTTCAAGCCACACACCGATCTCGGCAACGCGGAGCGTTTTGCGGAGCGCTTCGGCGATGATTTCCGCTGGTCGCCTGCGCTCGGCTGGATGGGGTGGGATGGCCGTCGCTGGGTGGCGCTGAAACAGGAAGAAAAGGCGGTGCCTCCCGAGGTGCTGGACGCCGTGTTCAGGACGGTGCGCGCCATTCAGGACGAAGCCGAGGTCATCCGCGAAAGTGGCGCGACGAAGCCCGATTGGTTCGATGAATGGGAAGAGCTGCCGGAGGCGGAGCGCTACAAGCTCGATGCCTTCGCCTATGCGCAGCTGAAGATGTGGCGACAGTCTGGCGGCGACGGAAACGCGCTCGATTGCATCGTCGACGTCAAGAAAGGGCAGGCGGTCACCCGCGCCGATCATCATCGCAAATGGGGGCGTAGTTCCGAGGCGAACGGCAAGCTGACGTGTATCGCGCGCCTCGCACAGCCGTGGTTGGCGGTGAAGGACGACGCGTTCGATGCCGACCCGTTCACGATCAACGTGCTGAACGGCACCCTGCGCTTTCGTCGTCGCCGGCAAGGCGACAAGTGGATCGCGGAATGGAAGCTCGATCCGCACGACCGCGCGGACCTGATCAGCAAGCTCGCGCCTGTCGAGTTCGATCGCAAAGCCGCGTGCCCGCTCTATGACGGCGTGATGTCGTGGGCACAGGAAAAGCCCGAAATGCGGAGATACCTGCACCAATGGGGCGGTTTGTCCATGACGGGCGACATGGGCGAGCAGAAGCTGCATTTCTGGTACGGCCTCGGCGGCAACGGCAAGTCCACCGTTATGGACGCCTGGTGCTATGTCCTGGGTGATTACACGACGACGATCCCGATCGAGACGTTCCTCGATCAGGGTGTGAAGCGGCGCGGCGATCAGGCGACGCCGGAGCTGGCGAGGCTCGGCGGCGTCCGCCTGCTGCGCACGTCGGAGCCGGAGCGCGGTGCGAAACTCGCAGCCGCGCTGATCAAGCTGGTGACAGGCGGCGAGCCGATGTCGGTGCGCTACCTCAATCGCGGGTTCTTCGATCTGCGGCCGCTATTCAAGATGACGGTGCAGGGCAATTTCCGGCCGGAAATACCCGATACCGACGATGGCATCTGGCGGCGACTGAAGCTGGTCGGCTGGTCGAAGAACATCGATCGCGAGCCGCCCAATCCGGACGGATCGCCGAAGAAAGACCCGGACCTGCCGGCGAAGCTGCAGGGCGAGGCGTCCGGCATCTTCAACCGGCTGGTGGAGGGATTGCTCGATTGGCTCGCCAATGGGCTTGTCGAGCCGGAGGACGTCACCAAGGCGACGCAGGACTACCGCACCGAAAGCGATCCGCTTGCCCGCTTCCTGACCCTGTGCACCCGGCCGGAGCCGGAAGGACGCGTCCAGTCGTCGCACCTCCATGCGCTGTTCGCGGCGTGGTGCAAGGCGGCCGGCGAGCGCGAGTGGACGCAGAAGGGCTTCTCCAAGGCGATGCTCGACAAGGGCTTCGAGAAGAAGGCGTCGGACGGGATGCAGTGGCTGGGGATCGTCATGACGCGGCATGTCGACGACTTCGTCGACCCGCAAACCGGCGCGGCCAAGCCCTTCACGATCGACGACGCCGAGCGCGGACAACCGCCCCCGCGCCCCCATGGCGGATCGGTCGACGACGATCTTCCGCCGCTCTGATCCTTCCGTGGCGGAAGGTTGGCGGAAGGATGCCGGAAGGGAAAATGTGAGGATTTCTGCGCGTCTGGAAGGGTTGGAAGCGTCGGCGGTCATCCCCGCCTCTCATCTGCGCGCGCATGCGCGCAGGCATGCGCGAGACTTCACATACATAAATCCTTCCAACCCTTCCGACCCTTCCGAGTGAATAGAGTAAGTGTCTAATTTTCTTAAGAAAGTAGGGATTGCCATGGTGGAAGGTTCAAGCGAAACGCCGGAAGGATGTCGGAAGGATGATCCCTTCTGGTCGTTCGACGACGTCCAAGAGCGGTTGGTGCAGGCCTATGGCTTTCTCCGCCGCATGCCTGATCGCGAAGCCGCATGGCTGCGCACCTCAATCTCGTCGCTCTATCGCCAGATCAACCCGCTCGCCGGGCTGTCTGCGATCGAGCTGCGCATCGTCCGCCACGAGCGTGAGCAGGAAGCGCCGCGCCTGCCGCCCCTCACCCGCGACCAGGTGTCGGAGATGGAGGAGGCGCTCGGCTGGCTTGAATGGATCGACGGCGATCGGCGGAAGATCGTGCATATGGCCGTCGCGCAGCTTGCCAGCGGTCGCCAGACGCGCATCGCGTGGGGGTCGTTGGCGTCCGATCCCACCTTGCCCGGCTCTGCCGATAGGCTTCGCATGGCCTATGGGCGCGCCATCACTGACATCTGCAAGAGGCTCAACGCGGCCTCAAACCTTGGGTATAGATCGTCAAGCCCTCGAATGTGACGCCTGCAAAATAATGGGTGTTCGTCTCGGTCCGGTTTCAGCCCTATTTATTGCTACGTTGGGTCGGGCCTTCGGGCACAGCACATAGGTTCACGGTCCTAATCCCTGCCGTGAACCTGCCCGCCCGTCGTGAACCGGCTTGCCCCTTTGGCGGTTCACGGCGGGCGGCATGATCTCGCCGCTGGGGGGCGCGAGACGCCGCCGTCGCCGCCTCAGGGCCGGCGCGGCGGCGGTTTCGAACCGGGTTGGTGAGAAGTTACCGGGGCCGAGGCCGATCCGGGCCGCACCCCACCCCCTTCGGGTCCTTCCCCGGCCGGGGGGTATAATGCGGTGATGCGGAGCGCATGATCTTTCTGTTTGGGTGGCAAATCGGATTTTGAACTTATGAACTCCGCGCTGATGACGCAGGCCGAATACGCCGCGCATCGCGGGGTTCTGAAGTCGGCCGTTAGCAACTGGAAGGCCAAGGGCCTGCTGGTGATGGCCCCCGACCCTGCCGATCGCGGCAAGCTCAAGGTCGACGTCGCGCAGACGGACGCGAAACTCGCATCCCGCGTCGATCCGCTACGCGGCCGACCCCGTACCGCCGAAAGCGCACCTGCCGTGCCGGACGCCTCTGCGGCGGAACCGTCGCTGCCGCTGGTCAACAGCGTCGACCGCGAAATCAGCGATGTCCGCCTCGAATTGCTGCGCGAGCAGCGAGACGGGCAGCGCATGAAGAACCTGACGGGGTCGAGGGAGCTGCTACCGGCGATCGAGAGCGAGCGAATGCTCGCCGAGGCCGTCCGGACGATCTTTGCGCGGATGGGCGCCATGCACCGCAACCTCGCGGAGCGCCTGGCATCCGCGACCGAACCACGCGCCGTCGTCGCCATCCTTGCCGAGGCGACGGACACGCTGCGTACCAATCTCGCTAACCGGATCGATGCCGGCGACGACGCCGACGACGATCCTGACGATCAGGAAGGAGGTGATCAGCCCGCCGAGGCTGAGGAGGTCTCGGAATAATGTTCGACTATGCCCGCTTCAGCGATCCGGTCGCCGCCAACCTTCGCGGCAACGTGCGGCGGTTGCGCAAGGCGCTCGCGGCCGCGATCCGGCCGCCGGAGCGGATGAGCCTGTCGGAATGGGCGCCCCGGTTTCGGGAATTTCCCGAGGGCACGCCCTACGAGGGCATGTGGAGCAACGATACGGCTCCCGAGCTGGTCGAGATCATGGACGCACTCTCGCCGGAAGACCCATGCGAGGAAGTCGACCTCAAGAAGTGCGCGCAGTCTGGCGGCTCGGCCTCGGCCGAAAACTGGATAGGGTTTCTGTCCGACCAGGCGCCCGGCCCCATGTTGTTCGTGCAGGCGAGCTACAAGGCGGCGCTGGAATGGGCGGCCGAGAAATTTTGGCCGATGGTCGACGCGAGCGACCGCCTCAACCCGGCGAAGGGCGGCACTATCCGCCCGATGGGCAAAGCCGATGGCGACGGCTCGACAAAGGGTAAAATCCGCTTCGCCGCGTCGGTCGGCTATGTCGTGCTTGCCGGGGCGAATTCCTCGGCCGGCCTCCGTCAGAAAACGATGCGCTATGCGATCGAGGACGATCTCGACGACTTTCCGGATGATCTGAATGGTCAGGGTAGCCCGGAAAGCATGGTGGACGCCCGTCTGAAGGTCTACCGCAATCGCGGCCTGTCCAAGCGGATGAAAATCTCGACGCCCCGCATCAAGGGTGCGAGCAAGATCGGGCGGGCCTACGACACCAGCGACCGCCGCGCCTTTTATCTCGTCTGCCCGTCCTGCCAGAGCCGGTTTCGGCCGGAGTGGGAGGATGTCGACTACACCAACGTGCCGGTCGAAGCCGCTGTCATGCATCCGCCGTGCTGCGGCGCTCGCATGCATCATTGGCAGAAGGCGGAGGCGAAGCGCGCCGATGGGTGGCTGAGCCTCGAAATCGACGGCGAGCAGGCTCCGCGCGCCATGTCGGAGGAAGCATTTCAGGCGTGGCGCGCCCGGATGAAGCCGAGCCGTAAGCGGGGTTTCTTCCTCGATGGCCTTATTTCGACGTTCCAGAGCTGGGGCGACATGGCGGTCGAATGGGTCGCCGCGCAAGGCGATCTCAACCGGCTCAAGACATGGACGAACCTCACGCGAGGCCTCGAATTCGAGCTGAAGGGTGACACGCCCGATTACGAGCTGCTGAAAGAGCTGCGCGAGCAGCACTGGAGCGCCCGCTCGATGCCGATCGGGCCGGTCGTTCTGGTCATGGGCTGCGACGTGCAGGGCGACGGCATCTATCTGGAGCTGATCGCTCTCGGCGAGAATGACGAGAGCTGGTCGCTCGACATGCAGTTCTTGCCCGGCACCACGGACGTGAAGGGTGAAGGCGCGTGGCGCGACCTCGACGCTTACACCAAGCGCAAGATCGTCTATCCGGGTGGTCGGGAATACTCGATCGATCAGATTTGCGTCGACGCCGGCTATCACACAGAAGCGGCAGAATGGTTCTGCCGCGCCGCGCCGAACCGCTTGCCGGTATTCGGTCGCGCCGGCTGGACGCTCCCCGTCCTCGGCCGGGGTGAAAACCTGCGCTACGAACAGCAGGGCCGCAATGCCGGCCGTGCCTCCAAAAAGGCTGAGGACAAGGCCTACATCGTCGGCAACTTCGGGGTGAAACTGAGCTTCTACGGGTATCTTCGCTCGACGCTTCGGGCGTCGCGCGAGGAGAAAGCGGCCGGCGTGCCGGTCGAGGTCCGGGGCCGGTGCCATTGGCATCGCGATACCCCGGACGATTATTTCAAGCAGATCACGTCCGAGGCGATCGTTACCGAGACGGTCAACGGCAATCCTCGCCGCAAATGGGGCGTGATGCCGGGTCGTGAGAATCACTGGCTCGACTGTCGCGTCTACGCGATCGCGGCGGCCGAAAAGCTGCTTGTGTCCACTCTGAGCGAGGCCGAATGGGCCGCACTTAGAGCCGAACGCTATGCGCCGAAGGATCAGCGCCAGCCCGACATGTTCGGAGCGATGCTCGCTCCGGTCCCACCCTCTGCCGACGCAGCGCCCCCGGCGCCTGCGTCACCCGCTGCAGTCCCGGCCCCGGCCGGTGACGGCTTTATCGAACATCTCGACGATTGGATGGAATGATGCCGGCACCCGATTACGCCGTCGAGATCGCGCAGCTGCGCACCGGCCTGTCGAGCGGTGAAGCGCGCATCGAGTCGGATGGCGACGTCGTCATCTACCGTTCGGTCACCGACATCCAGCGCGCGCTGAGCTATTTCGAGCGCTTGGCCGCCATGGCAGGCGCGTCAGCCGGCCGCGCCCGGTCGGACACGACGTTCGCCGCCTTCGAGAACGACTGAACCATGGCCTTCGGGGACGTCATCGACGCGGCGATTGCGCCGTTTGCGCCGCAATGGGCGGCCCGCCGTCTGGTCGCCCGCGCGGGCCTCCATGCCGCTCGCGAATTCGATGCGGCCGCGCGGGGCAGGAAGACCAAAGGCTGGCGTCGTCCGTCGACCTCGGCCGATGCGGAGGATGCGCGGGGCCAGATCGTGCTGCGTAATGGTGGCCGCGACCTCGTCCGGAACAACAAGTATGCCGCAGCCGGCGTGCGCCAGATGGTCGCGAATATGGTCGGTGATGGGATTTCCGCCCAGCTTTCACATCCCGACAAGACGATCATGGCGCGTGCGCAGGCCGATTGGGACACCTTCGCCGAAGGCAAGGTCGATGGCGAGGGCGATTTCTACGAGCATCAGAAGCTCACCGCGCGCAGCATCATCGTCGATGGCGACTGTCTGACCATGTGGCAGCCCGACGATAATGGCCCCAACGGCCGGATGATCGGGCTTGAGGCAGATTATCTAGACCTGTCCAAGCTCGGCATGATGTCGGACGGCGGGCGGGTCGTTTCCGGTGTCCAGTATGGCAAGAGCGGTGACCGCACGGCCTATTGGCTGTTCCCGAGCCACCCCGGCGACCTGTTGATGCAGGCGGGCATCTCCGAACCGGTCGACGCCGCGATCATCGATCATGTCCGCGAGCGCCTCCGCTTCGGCGAAACACGCGGCGCGAGCTGGCTATCGTCGGTCGCGATGACGCTTCGCGATATTGGCGACATCGAGGATGCGGTGCGGATGCAGCAAAAGCTGCAGTCCTGTCTTGGCCTGATCCTTAGCCCAGCTGAAGGGCAATCGGGTTCGCCGCTGACCTCGCAGCAGGGAACGGATCGCGGTGCGGCGATCGAGACGCTGCGCCCTGGAATGATCTTCCGGACCCAGCCGGGCGAAACGGTCAACACGCTCAATCCGACACAGTCCGGCGGGGCAGTGGAATTCATCCGCCAGCAACTCGCGGCCGTCTCTGCGAATATGGTGCCGTACCACATCATGACCGGCGACGTCAGTCAGGCGAACTATTCGAGCCTCCGCGCGGCGATGCTGGGTCACTGGTCGCTGCTCGACGACTGGCAGCAGCATGTCATGATCCCGCACCACAGCGCGCCCGCCGTGAAGCGCCGGATGGCGCGCATGGCGCTGACCACGGGAGACAAGCGCTTCCTGCAGGTCAAGGCGACATGGGCGACGCCCGTGCGCCGCTTCGTCGATCCGGTGAAGGATCTGATGGGCGAGCTGATCGAAATTCGCTCTGGCCTCAAATTGCTGGCCAAGAGCCTCGCCGAACGCGGCATCAACGCCGAAGATCACATGCGGGCGATCAAGGCGATGAACGACCAGATCGACGCGCTTGGCCTGGCGCTCGACAGCGATCCCCGCCGATTGACCGATGCAGGTGTGCTGCAGCTCGCAACCGGCTTTCTCGCGCCGAAGGGCGATCAGGCCGGCAAGTCCGCCGACTAACCACAGGAGCTTGAATTGAAGCGATCCGCTTTGGCGGCGCAGGTTGCTGCGCTCGCCCTTTCCGTCATGCTCACCCGCGAGACGCCGTCGAGCGAGCAGCAGCAGCGTGGTTCGCCTCCGGCGAGCCGTGGCACCCGCGCCTTTGCGGTCACGCCGCAGTCCTACAACGCCGACGCCCGCACGGTGGAGGCCGTTTTCTCGGCCGGTTCGCCTGTTTCGCGCTGGTTCGGTGTCGAGCAGCTGCAGATCGCCCCCGAATCGATCGATCTCTCGCGCGTCGCATCGGGACTCTGCCCGCTGCTCAATGCGCACAACAGCTACGACATCGGTGCCGTCCTCGGCCGCGTGATCGATGCCCGCATCGAGAATGATCAGCTGGTCGGCACGATCCAGTTCGGTGACACCGATGCGGCGCGCGCTGCCGAAGCGATGGTCGCACGCGGCGAAGTTCTCGGCATTTCGATCGGCTACGTGGTCCGCACGTGGACGCTGACCGCGCAGACCGATGTCGCCGACACTTGGACGGCAACCAGCTGGGAATTGCTGGAAGTCAGCCTCGTACCCGTTCCTGCCGACCCGGTTGCCGGGGTCCGGTCTGCAGGCGTCTCCACCCCGGAAGCCGGCGCGCGCGCCGAACATCAAGAGGAAACCGAAGATATGCTGCTTCGCAATCAGCCGGGCGGCGCGGCCGCGCCCGTTCAGCCTGCCATCGTTGCCCCCGGCGTCAGCGTGCCGGAAGTCCGCTCGGAAGCCGCTCCGCCCGCGCCAGCCGCGCCCGTCGTAGCCGCGTCCCGCTTCTCCGCGATCGAGGCCGTCGACTTCCTCGATCAGGCGCGTTCGTTCGGTGTCGAAACCCGTGCCCGCGAGCTGGTCGAGCAGAACGGCCGTGGCGAAGTCGGCACCGACGCCGCCCGCGCCGCGATCCTGCAGGCGGCGGCCGAGCATCAGCGTGCGCAGGCCGGCGGCGTCTCGGCCGCCCCGGCCATCCCCGGCACGCCGGGCCTCCGCGTTTCGGAGGCGAATGCCATCGGCAGCCGCGCCGCGATGGCGGCGGCAATCGCCGCGCGCTGCCTCGGCGAGCAGCCGACCGACCAGACGCGCGAATTCTGGGGCCTCGGTTTCGTCGAAATGGCCGCGGCGCGCTCCAACCAGCGCCTCGGCCCGGATCGCTACCAGATCGTTCGTGCCGCCAACACCAGTTCCGACTTTCCGCTGCTGCTGGAAGCGGCCGCGAACAAGGTGCTGCTGGCGCGCTACGGCCTTGCCGCGCCGACCTTTCAGGCCATCGCGCAGCGTCGCGATCTCACTGACTTCAAGACGACGAAGCTGCTGCGCGTCGGTGATTTCCCCGGCCTGCTGCCCTATGCCGAGGATGGCGAGATCAAGGCCGGCACGATCAACGAGGGCCGCGAGGAAGTAATCCTCGGGTCGTTCGGACGCATCCTGCGCCTGACGCGTCAGGCGATCATCAACGACGATCTCGGCGCCTTCGACGATGTCTTTGGTTCGATCGGCCGCATGATCGCCCGGTTCGAGAACAACACCTTCTACGCCATGAAGGCGCAGAATGGGGGCCTCGGCCCGAAGATGGCGGACGGCAAGACGCTGTTCCATGTCGCGCACGGCAATATTGCCGGTGCCGGCGGGGCTATCGCGATCGACACGGTCGGCGCTGGCCGTGCCGCGATCCGCAAACAGGAAGACCTCGACAAGAAGCCGCTCAATCTCGCGCCGAAGATCATCGTCGTCGGCCCGGATCAGGAAACACTGGCCGAGCAGTTCCTCGCGCCCGTGCAGGCCCAGCAGTTCGGCAACGTCAACCCGTTCGCATTGAAGCTCAATCTGGTGACCGACACCGAGATCGAGGGCAATCCGTGGGAACTCTACACCGATCCCGCCGACCTCGCCGTCTTCTCCTACGGCTATTTGCGCGATGCGCCGGGGCCGCAGGTCACCTACGAGCAGGGCTTCAACACCGACGGCATGGCCTGGCGCGTCATCGAAGACTTCTACTGCGGCGCGATCGACTATCGCGGCGCGTGGCGCACACGGGTCAGTAAGGTCCCTCCGCCTGATGGGCGAGGCGCTGTCCTCGCCCATCCCTTTTCCTTCCAGCCACCATCAACCCTGAGTGGCCGCAGGGGCGGCCTTGGGAGATCACGATATGCGCAATTTCAATTCGAAGGGCATTTCCCTTCCCCTGACCGCCCCGGTGGGCGGTGTCCTGTCGGGCGTGCCGCTGCTGATCGGCGCGCTGCTGGTCGTGCCTGCGGCCGACGCCGACGAAGGCGAAACCTTCACCGGCTATCTCGAAGGCGATTACACCTTCGATGCCGAAGGCGCTGCCAACGGACAGGCATGGACCGAACTGGAGATCGTCTACTGGGATGACGCCAACAAGCGTTTCACCGCGACGGCGCTCAACAATCACAAGGCGGGCGTTGCGTCGACCGCCAAGGCCACCCTCGATGTCGTTGGCACGGTGCGCCTGGTTCCCGTGATCTGATCATGGGCCTGTCGTTCCCCTCCATGCGCGCCCGAGGTGAAGATGCGGTTTTCCGCGTCCTCGGCGAGGATGCTGCATGGAGCGGGATCGGTCCGACCGTGCGCATCCGCTATCGCCAGAAAGACGAAGATAGTCGCCTAGCGCACGGTCAGATCGTCCAGCGAGCGGCCTTCGTCCGCGTCCGCAAAATCGAAGTCACGGCCCCGGCGGTCGGCGATCGGGTCACCCGCATGGAAACTGGCGAAATCCTCGTAGTCATCGGCGAGCCGCTGATCGACGAAAAGGACGTGTGGGAATGTGAGGTCGCGCCGGCCTGAGCGATGGCAGGACTGATCAAGGCTTCTGCCGGCAGCTTCAAGCCGGCGCTCGGGGCGATCGAGCGCAAGATCGCCAAGATCGCGACTGAAGAAATGGCGCAGGGCACGGCGGACCTGCAGGCCGACTATCGCGAGCAGGTTCGCGCAGCCGGCCTCGGCAATCGTGTCGCCGGGGCTTGGCAGAAGAACGTTTATCCCGCTGGCGAATACAGCCTCGATCCCGCTGGCTACGTCTACAGCAAGACGCCCACGATCATCATGCTGTTCGCTAATGGTGGAACGATCGTGCCGGTGAACGGGCATCCGTTTCTCGCGATCCCCACGAAGAATGTGCCTCGTAGCATCGGCAGTCGCGGCCAGCGGCGCATGACGCCGTTCGAGGTCGAAACCGAATCAATCAGGATCTGATCATCCGGCGCGGCAAGCGCGGAAATCTGCTGGCCTTCGTGTCGGTGATCAGGGGC
>BACX01000742.1 GCA_000333335.1 Sphingomonas-like bacterium B12
GCTGGCGAATCGTTTCGAGATAGCTACGCTGTTTTCGATGGCAAACACCCCACCGACGAGTTCCGCGGCGAACCCGCCCCCACAGCGGGCGACAGCGATGGTGCGGCTGAAAGACCTCGACCTCGATGCTCGCAATCCGCGTTTTGGCGGCCTAGGCGGCGCAGACGCTTCTCAGAAAGATATCCTAGACAGGGTTGTAACGGTTTTCGGCGTCGAGGACGTCTTAAGCTCATTAGCGGTTAACGGGTTTTTCCAAGCGGAACCGTTGGTCGGTCGTCGGAAGACTGACGGCCGGATAACCATAATGGAGGGTAATAGGCGCTTAGCCGCCTGCCTGATCCTCGCGGGCGATCCGCGCGCCTCCAATCAGTCGACGCTTGCAGATCGAGCCAAGGCAAATTGGCATTTGCACGGATCAAAGCCGGTCGATCCCATTCCCGTCATCATCTTCGACGAAGGCGAGCAATCCAAAGAGCTGCTTTCGTACCTTGGCGTCCGCCATATCTCGGCGTCCTCGCCGTGGGATAGCTACGCAAAGGCAGCTTGGGTGGCAGAGGTTGTTGCAGCCTCGTCGTTATCAGTGGCCGAAGTTTCTCAAATGGTGGGCGACAAAAACTCGACTGTCGCTCGCCTCTTAGAAGGGTATTATTTCATAAGACAGGCCGAAGAGGCGGGAGTTTTTTACCCGGAGAATAGCGTCCGTCGTGGTCGCGGCAGCATTACTGCTTATCCCTTCTCATGGGTTTACACGATACTAGGCTATCTTTCTACTCGCATTTTCTTGCGCCTCCCGGATGGGCCACCACGAAGGAATCCAGTTCCTGACGACCGTCTCGACCGGGCTGGGCTAGTCTGTCGAGCGATGTTCGGAGATAGCAGTAGAGGGCAAAGCGCAGCCGTCAGCGACTCTAGAGAGCTGGGCGATCTTGCGGCCGTTTTTGCGAGTAGCGAAAAGGTCGCCCTCCTCGAGCAAGGCCTTTCCGTGTCAAGCATCGTGCGGGCTACCCGCCCGATCGACGAGCGCCTCCGGCAGGGCTTTGCCGAAATCAGACGTATTCAATCCGAGCTGCTAGCTGGCATGTCCGAGCAACCTATCTCTGAGGAGGTCGCGGCATCTCATCAGCCCGCAGCACAGGCGGCGCGACGGACGGCTCAGACGATTGAGGGCCAGCTCAAAGAAATTGTATCGCCTAGCGATGACTGACATATTCAGTATCAGGCACGTCGACCAACGTGCGATCACCAACGCTGACCAGGCCGAAATGCAAGCCGTGACGTCCGGCCTCGCTGTTGCGAGTGCCGGCGTCTACGACGACCTTCTATCTGGGGCATTGGAAGATCTTGAGCATGACGAAGGTGGGGAACAGCACTGGAGCAGACAAGATCGAGCGCTAGACGATGAAGTCGGGGCAACAACCGACGAACTCAATCGTCGCGCCTCATTGCTCGGCCCATCCTATCCTTTCCGCCTAGAAGGAGGTTCATTGATATACGAGCCTTCCGCTACGGGCTTTTATGAATATTTCCTCGGCATTAGTCTTACCCCTAGCCTAACCAAAAAGCCATTTGTCGCGCTCCCACGATCATTCGAACGAATTGTTGCTCTGCTAGTCCAGATACATCTTGGCGAGAACTGGAAGTTTTTCCATACGGGTCACCCCCGCGCTTCTGCTTCGGGTACTACTTTCTACTCAAGCATGCTGAAACTGAGCGAAATTTCATCTGACAATAGGGAATGGCGCTGGGATCCAGATCCTCGTTGGCCCGCGAAGCCCGGCATTGGCGGGGACCAAGGTTTAGATTTTGTAGTTTGGAGACCGGCCGTTGATCGCCGCATCGGCCAGATTTACGTGGTAGGTCAGTGCGCTTGCGGCAACGACTGGCCGACAAAGTTCACTGACTTGCAGGTGGATAAAGTGAACAAATGGTTCCGCAAGGCCACTGAGGTCGAGTTCACGCGCTGCTTCACCACCCCATTTATGTTGTCCGATGGCAACTTCGCGATCGCGCATAACGAAGCTGGATGGACGCTTGATCGCGCGCGCCTGACCATGATGGGGGAAGAGGCAAAGGATGATCCGCGCGTCCAATGCCTACGACCAATGCTAACTCATCTGTTCGAAATTGCCTCAAAAGCGCCAGTCGGAGTCGCGGCCTCGACGGTCGCCGCTTGACGGCTATTGGCAGGGCGCCATCGGTCTGCAATGACGCGGCCGAACAGGGGGTTTTCTGATGCCTACGGCGGTTTCTTTGTTTTCTGGGTGCGGAGGGTCCGACGCAGGCCTTCGGGCCGCCGGATTTGATGTCATAATGGCGAATGACGTCCTTTCGTACGCTCGCGATCTCTACGTATCCAACTTTGATGACACTGAGTACGTACTAAAAGACGTGCGCAAGATCGAGCATTTCCCGAAAGCAGACTTGCTAGTTGGTTGCTACCCTTGCCAAGGCTTTAGTCAGGCTGGGGTGAGACAGCCAGACAGGAAAATCAACTTTCTTTACCGCGAATTTGTTCGCGCGCTGCGCCAGATCAAGCCAAAGGCCTTCGTTGTCGAGAATGTCTCCGGCATGGTTCGCGAAGACAACGTGCATCTGTTTAATAATCAAATTACCCGGTTTAGAATGAGCGGCTATCGTGTCTCGGCCGCGATTTTGGATGCTAGGGAGTTTGGGGTTCCGCAAGAGCGTCGTCGGCTTTTCTTCGTCGGCATGCGTAGCGATCTGGGCCTGAAGTACGAATTTCCTGACCCGACTCATAGCATCTCGGCTGATACGGAAAATGGCCTCCCCCCCTGCCCGACTATAAGGGACGCAATCGGCGATCTTCCCGAATGGCCCGAAGGAGAATTTGATACCCAAGATTTCCACTGGTATTACCTATCGCGGAACAGGTTTCGCGGTTGGGACGAGCAGAGCAAGACCATTGTCGCCAGTAGCAGACACGCTCCGCTTCATCCTATCAGTCCTCGCCTGCTGCGCGTTCACACGGACAAGTGGATCTTCGAGAACGACGCGCCGGCGAGACGGATATCCTATCGAGAAGCTGCTAGACTCCAAGGATTTGGGGATCTGCATTTCCCAGAAACTCAGGGTATTGCTTCCCGATATCGCGTGATCGGCAACGCTGTTCCCCCTCCCGTTTTTCAGGCGGTCGCCGAAGCCATCCCGAATGTATGGTAATGAGGTTGCCTACCGAGCAGAATAAAAGCTGATTACGCTGCGGCTTTGGATCATCGAAGCCGCAGATTCAGCGATCATCAAGGCACGCGACCGCTTACCGTAGTGCCGCACCATCTCAGGCGACATGCCGAGCATCGCGCCGACCTGGCTGTCGTTGAGGCCCATCTCCAACAGGTAGCAGCAGGCGTTCTTGCGGAGGCCGTGAAAAACGAAGGTGTCGCCCTCGGCGATGATCTCGCGGGCGGCGAGGTCGGCTAGGACTTCCTGCACCTCTTTCGTAGCCATGAGATCGCGGATGCGTTCACGCACGGCGCCGGTCGTGCCGAATGGCTTGCCGAAGCGATCATAGACCAGCGTCACCGCATTGCGTGGCAACTTTGCCAGCTCGGCCGTCCAGAAGGGGTGCATGGGCACCGCGACCTCGACCTTCGTCTTTTGCTGGATGAACGGCCCCATGATCCCGTTCTTGATCCAGCCGTGCTGCATGCGAATCACGTCGCTGTTGCGCTGGCCAGAGCAAAGCCCGGTCACGATCAACAGGCGCGTCATCGGCGAGGCGACTTCAAGGCAGACGCGCAGCAGGTCGGCCGGCCACGGCTCATGCTCGCCGATCGCGAGCGGCTTGATGCCGGCGGCGGGATTATCGCCGCGCCAGTCCCGCTTGGCGGCGTAGCTCATGAGCGTGCGGAAGATGCTCAACCAGTTGTTCGCCTTGCCCGGCGTCTCCTGCATGGCGTCGCGCATCTTGTAGACGTGCGTCGGCCTGATCTGATGCACTTGGCGGTGCCCGTGCTTCTCCACGATCAGATCGAGATAGCGGAGATAGTTCGACCGCGTCTTGTCGCTGGGTATGCCGAGATAGTCGCTGCTCGCCCGATAGTCGCGCACGAGCGCAGCGAGGCTGCCGGCGATCGGCGCGGCGGCCTTCGGCGAATCGGGTTGCGCGAGGCGATCATAAGCGGCTTCGAAGTCTGGATCGCTCGGATCGGGCAGGCGATGATACTGCGTCTTCCCGCCGACCTTGCGCCGGAAGTAGAGGTATTTACCCTGTTGCTTCAGGTTCGGGCGGTCAATCACAAATCTGCCCACGTATCGATCTCCGCGCCGCGACCGGTGGGAGACTGTTTCAGATTGAACTGCTTGGCAATGAGGGCGTCGAGCTGGGCGCGCGCCCACAGCATGTTCGCGCCTTCCTTTACGCCGATCGGCTGGTAGCGCGCGATGAAGCTGGACTTGGATATGCCCATGTACGCGGAGGCCAGCTCCGCCGTCATTCGCGCCGGCCAGTCCGGCATGATCTGGACGCGCTCCATCCTCATGGCGGTGTGAAGCCCTTGCGGATGCGCAGAGCGACATAGTGATCCATGCGCATCCGGCCGGCCGCCTTGTCCTCGGCGACGTAGCGGGCAATCAGCTGCTCGGCCATCTGGCGGGCCTTGATCCCGGTGGCGGTGTCGCCACACCATCCGCCACGTGTAATCCGTGCCGCCATGGACAGCGGCGTGAGCGACTGGCCGCGCTTCAGCAGACGGTTGTTGAACGCCTTGCTGTGAACAGGCGTGCAGAACATCTGGTTAGGATGGATGCGAGCGTACACGCTGCCGCACTCGGGGCAGGTGTCGCCCTGAGAAGCGTTCTGGCTCTCAGCGGGCTTTCTGGCGGGTCCGTCTAAGACGGTCATGCCGCACCTCGCACCGCCTGCGGCTCGGCTGCGCGGCGCTCGGCCTCGCCGAGCAGCACCCAAACCCATTTCGATCGGTAGTGCTGTAGCAGGGCGGCGATCGTGTCGCGGAGCGCGACGGCCTCGAAATAGCCGTCGTGCGTCTCGTGCATCGGTGCAAGGCGATCCTGCTGCGAACGCAGCACCTCGTGCAGGCACCAGCAGCATTCGGCGTTGCGCGCAAACGGCTCGGTCGGCCGGGCCGTCTGGTTGATGATCGCCGACCAGTCCGCCGCAATGCTCTGGCGGGCGAGCGAATCGCGGAACGCATCGTTCTCGCTGATCTGTCCCTTCTCGATCATCGCCTCGTACTGGCCGGCGCGGTTGTCGCGCAGCTGCACGGCGAGTGCGGCGAGGCGCTGGCGATCATTGAGGTACGGGCCGGGATTGGCGGCCGCGCGACCGTCTAAGACGGACTTCGTCATTCGACCACCTCGTATTCGGCGATGTCGTGGGGCCGGCCGGTCAGCGACCAGCGGCAGCCGGCGCGCCCGTCTGCTGCCCAGCCGGGGGGCGACATGGGGTTGTCGTCGCAGCGCCCTTCCCGGCCGTCCGAAAACCAGACGCGCACGCGCTTGCCAATGGCGGCCTCAGGTAGGAAGCCAGGGTTTGCCAGTCGAGCCATCACGATCCACGCGACGATGCGGCACTTGCTCGTTGCGTCCGAGCAATGGCATCCACTTCCACATGAGCGGCGTGAAGTACGATCTGATCTTTGCCGGCTGCGTCTCGGCCGTCGGTGGCGCCTTCGGCGGCGTCGTGGGCCTGATCTATTGCGGCGTTGCAAACGCTGGTGACGTCGTCAGTTTCGCCGGGGCGATAGCGGGAACGGCGCTCGCGGTCATCGGCGCCGTCTACGTGGAGGATCAACGTCGAAAGCGTGAGATATTGGATGAGACGCACTTTTTCCGCGAAGCGCTCCACAACATGGATGTCGCGATTGGCGCGATGACTCAGCCAGTCGGCAGCAACGCCGACGAGAGGAAAGAAAGCATCATTCAGGCGCTCGCCGACTTCGAAGAGGGCTGGGAAATGTTCAATTTTGCCGCCGATCGTCTCAAAATCCTCAATATCCGCAGTCTGAAGGCCTTGCGTGATGTTCAAACCGCCATCGGCAAAAGCATGCCGGATATTCAGCGAGAGACATCGATTATTGCGGAACACGAACCGACCACCCGCATCTTGCAAATTTATATGGAAAAGGCTGAACGAATTTCCGATAGGACCCGTCCAAAGTTGCAAGCGGCCAGCGCTGTAATGAGCGGTCGGGGCATCTGACCAAACCGTTTCGGCGCCCATTTTAGTCGACCGTCGCAACGTCGTTGCGCTCCAGCCACTGGGCGCGATTGTCGCCGAGGCGGCGATCGAGCTGCTCTTCGGTTTCCGGCCAGAGGTGCATGTCGTGCACCAGCCGCTCGTAAGTCTGCAGCCACCAGCGGCGAATGCGGAGATCAGGATGCTTGTAGCCGACGATCTCGACGGCGTGCAGGAAGTGCAGTTGGAAGTGGTGCGGGATCGCGTCCAGCTCGCGAAGATACTGGCCCGTGATCTCGTGCATCAACGGCTCCCAGCCGTCTTCGCGCTCCTGATCCTCGATCAGTTCAGCGATAGAGCATGTCCACGGGTTGCGGTCGTCGGGGACGCTGAAGACCATCGGCTCGCCAATCTCGGCGAGATCGTTGATCAGGTCTTCGTTGTCCTGCTCGACCCGCGCCCGCTGGCGTTCGCTCATCTTCATGCCGAGCGTCGATCGATGGATGCTCGGCCCGGTGAATGAGCCGCCAGCGTCCTGCATGGGATCGGTCAGGACGCTCCGGTCCATCGCGGAAAGGAGGATGCAGCGGCGATACCAGCGCAGGAGCATCTTGTTCGGGCCGTATTTCGGCACGCCGTCCGGCCCGCGCACGGCTGTCAACAGGACGGTCTGCTGCATAAGTGTGAGGTCAGCGACCCACGACTGAAGGACGGTAGCGCCCATCACAGCGACCCCGCGAGATAGGCGCGGGCGAACTCGGCCGCGAAATAGCCGATGGTCAGGATGATCAGTGCGATGATCACCACATCCACGATCTGCTTTGCGCGAGAGGGCTTCGGCGAAAGCGGGATCAGCTGGGGGCGCTGGCGCGGCCCCTCGTACAGGCGCTGAAGGGAGGCCGGGTCGATCGGCTGCGCGGTGCGAGCCGACCGGCGATCGGCCAAGCGAACGATGTTGTCTTTGGATAGCGGCATGCGTGCCTCCCGTTTGAACGGAGGCAACCTGTAGTGTGAAGTTTCACACCTCGTCAATATGGAAGTGTGATCTATCACATGGTTCTTGAATTGTTCTTGCCGCTTTGGAATCGTTTGCGCAGGTCAGACGGGGTCGATTCGTGGATGATGGTTTGGCATTTTGCCGGGTCGCGGGGGTTTCGCACTACCAAGAGGCGCTTTCTCGCTGCTTGGCCGGTGAGCGCGTGCGGTTCGTCCATGAGCCAGATAATCCGCATGACGAGATGGCCCTACGGGTCGTGTCAGCTGCGGAGGAAACAATAGGCTACGTGCCACGCGCCAATTGGCTGCATCGCTTGATCCACGAACAAGGACGTGGAATTGCGGCGACGATCGCCAGCGTCGGATATGGGCGCGCCTGCCTGCTTGGGGCGACCCTCGCCGTCGCTATCACTGACGACCATATCGGGGTCGCGTCATACTATCCGGGTCGCACCGCGCCGGAGCCGCCGGCTGGCGGCTTCCGCTATTGGGTCAAAAACCCAAGCGACGTCGCGCGGCTCTTGGAAGGACGAAAAGGATCGGCGTCGCCCACTCAACTTCGACGTCCGAAATATCCTCTGCATTTAAGGATCGAAGGGTGAAGAAGCCAGGCCGCGATCCCAGCGCCAACTGTTTTATGTAGGTTTCGCCTGTCAGCAGTCGGACAGCACAAAACTCGCCGATATCCTCTTCGCTAACACCATCATGTTGGCGTGAGATATAAACCACGTCTCCCGACGAATAGCGCGGGAGCATCGACGATCCATCAACCTCCAGCGCCTCCAGCGTGCCGCCGATACCTGGCGGGCGAGGCGCGCTCCCAAGCGGGTTCTCTTCATAAATGACGTTGCCGCCCGCACCTACGCGGCCGACGATATCGATCTTCGAACCGATGATATCATCGATGGTGACATCGAGCGCTCCCGCCAGCTTGTGCAGTGTCCCCACCTTCATGTCGGCGTCTGGCCGCTCAAATATATCTCTGACGGCCGTCTCCCCAAGGCCGGCATCGATCGACAGGCGCTTAGCTTTCAGGCCCTTTTTTGCCATCAAGCGCCTCAACTCGGCTTTCACGCGGGTGACTTCGTACTGCTCCGACATGTGTGATTTTTCACACGTAATGGCGCGTCGGCGGCAGATGAGATGTTTCACACCTTGACGGTGTGATCTTTCACACCTTATGTCGGCGCTCATGACGACGCTGCTTACTGACATCGAGCGCTTCCTCGATCGCCACAAGATGGCGGCAACCACTTTTGGTGCGCTGTTCGGCGACCGCCATTTTGTTCGCCAAGTGCGGGCTGGTCGCCGCGTCTGGTCGCAAACCGAAGCCAAGGTGCGCAAGGCGATGAGCGATTATGAGAACCAGCATGGGCTGGGTCTTACCGCCAACGCTGCGTCGGATGCGGGTGGAATTATCCACAATCGTTCCACCTCCGCTCCGAGTATTTCGGCATGACGGAGCCGACGCTTACCCAGAGCGAGCGCGCTATCAAGCTCGCCGACCGCGATCTGATCGCGGCGGCAGGCGGTATTGCGGCTGTCGCCGCGCACTTCCTGTTCCAGTCCACCTCGCTGGTAGGCCGTTGGCACAGCGTAACCGAACCGAAATTCATGCCCTCCCCTCGTAGGCAGGATCTAGAGGATTTGGTTGGCCCGGTAGCTACGCGTGCGGCGGCCCTTCGGCAGGGGTTCACGCTGGTGAAGCTGCCAGAGGGTGGCACGCCGAGTGCCCATGATCTTCATACCACAATCGCGCAGCACAGTCGCTGCGCGAATGAAGTGACCAGTGAGCTGGTCGCCGACCTCGCCGATGGCGTCATTGATCCGGCCGAGACGGCTCGCGGGATCGCGAAGTGCGACGCCTCGATCGAGCAGCTGATCGCGCTGCGAACTTTCCTCCAACAGATTGCGGAGACGGCATGATGACGCTTTCCCTCACGCTCGCCGGGTGCAGCCTGACCGGCTTGGACGAATGGGACCTGATCCGCGATCTGCGCGATGCGCGCGGCATCATTTCGGGGGAATGGACGGCCGGTCAGGTCGAGCTGGCAAAGTGGATGCTCGGCCGCGATCTCGGCGAGGATTATGGCGTTCGCTTCAGCCGGCTGGCGGCATGCCTTACCGAAGCTCAAGCCGTCCGCATCCTGACGGGTGAAGCTGAGCCGGAAAGCGGCATCGCCAACATGATCGCCGAAACGACCGGGGGCGCGGTTCGCCCCGCCATGTTTGCGTGGGCGGTCGTTCCGCCCGTCAGAGAACTGCCAGTGGCCCCGGTATCGAGTGCTGCGTCTACGAAGGCGCCCCGGCACGTCCAGCTCGACGATCATTTTGACCTGCTCAACGGCAGCGATGGCGTGACCATCGTCGGTCATGGGCAATCGATCAAACTTCCGTTCGGGGCTGCAGCGATGCTGCGCGGGGGCCTCGGGCAGATGCTGGCTATCTAGGAGTAGGCGGGGGCGACATGACGGAACGGGGGGCGATTTCCCCCGCCGAGGTCGATCAGTGGGTCGACGCGGCGGCGGTAGGAGAGTCAGCTGTATATGCCTGGGGGAAGGAATTCCCCCGGTTTGCGCCGGGCGTCGTTCGGGCGAAGATCAAGCACAGCGAAGGTCTGATCACTTTCACGAGTCGTACCTCGGACGGCCGTCGCGAGTATGTGATGCAGCGCCTTGCCTCCCGACAGCGCGCAGCCGTGAAGGCAATGTCGGCCGCTGCGGCGCATGACGCGGAACCGGTCAGCCCTGAAGCCGTGATCTATTTGCGTCTGCGTAGGGCGGCGGCAGCAAAGCGCCCGTGCCCATCGAACGCGGCGCTGGCGGCCGCAGCCGGCCTCGCCGACGCGCAGGCCGCCAGCTACGTCATCAGCAAACTCAGGGCGGCCAAACGGATCGGCATTGAGTTCGTCGGCCCCAAGCGCCGTCGACGCATCACAATCCTGTCGAGCGGCGCGCGTACCGGAATGGCGCTGGCATGAGCAAGTATGACAGCCGCGCCTTGCGCCGCGAGATCGAGGCGTTCCTCGAACGCTACAAAATGAAGCCGCACGAATTTGGCCTATTGGCGCGAAACGACACGGCATTCGTGGCGCGCCTGCGCAGCTGCGGACGGATCGGCGTCAAGGGCGCTGCCGAGGCGCGCCTCTTCATGCAGCGTTATGAAGCTGATCCCGCGACGGCTTCTCTGCGCGAGGTTGCGCCGCTGCCGCCGTCCAGCTCCGAAAAGATGGCCGCGCGCGTCGAGCGCGATCGCGCGCAGATCGAGGTCGAGCGCGCGACCATGCGCATGGGCGCAGCCTCGATCGTGATGCGTCCGCTGCCGGCACCCGATCCGATCGCGGCCGTGTTGGTGGCGGGTGGACCCGAAACGCCGGCAGACGCAATCCGGCTTGTGCGCGAGCGTTGGCCGTCGACCTGGTCGGCGATCGTCGCGGTAGCGCGCGAGCAGAATGTGGCTCCGGGCGCGCTGATGGTGTCGGCCATCGAAGATTGGTTAGCAGGAAGGGCTGATCATGGCTGATCGCACGAATATTGAATGGACCGACGCGACGTGGAATCCGATCCGCGCGCGTTTCGAGACATCTCACGGCGATGAACCCGGCAAGCCCCGCCTTGGCTGGCATTGCGAGCACGTTTCGGAAGGGTGTCGCCGCTGCTACGCCGAGTCGATCAATCGCCGGCTAGGAACGCTACTGCCGTTCAAGCCGGGGCATCGGCGAGACGTCGATATCTCCCTCGATGAAACGATGCTGGCACAGCCGCTGCGCTGGAAGCGGCCGCGCATGATCTTCGTCTGTTCGATGACCGATCTTTTCGCCGACTTCGTCCCCGATGCGATGATCGACGCCTTGTTCGCGATCATGGCACTGACGCCGCACCATACCTATCAGGTGCTGACCAAGCGCCCCGAGCGGATGCAGCGTTACATGGAAGGTCGTGCCGGCAGGCTCGCCCGCTTCATGATTGACGAATATCTGATCAAGGGAGCCGCCAACCTCCCTTCGCGCGGTCGTGCGATCGACGTGAGCTGGCCGGTCGCGAGCGTCGGCTCGATCGACGATCCCCACGATTTCACGATGCGGCATTGGCCCATGCCAAACGTGTGGCTGGGCGCGTCGGTCGAAGATCAGGCGGCGT
>BACX01000741.1 GCA_000333335.1 Sphingomonas-like bacterium B12
GACGCCGGGCTGCACCGAAAAGCACAGGCCGTGCGCCTGCCCCGGCCCGTGATAGGGATCCTGCCCCAGGATGACGACGCGCACCTGATCGAGCGGAGTCAGGTCCAGCGCGCGGAACCACTCGCCGCCCTTGGGAAAAATGCGTTTGCCGGCCGCCTTTTCGGCGACGAGAAACTGCCGAAGCGTCGCCATGTACGGGCTGTCGAACTCGCCGGACAGCGGCGCGCGCCAGCTTTCGTGCAGCTTCACCTGTCCCGCGTCCGCCATCGATCGCTCCTTTGGTAAAGGGCTTTGCCGGGGCGCGAGACAGTTTGCCGATCGTCTGCGCCTGCTTGCTCGGCAGGCGGGGTGCCGACGGCGCCAGGGAAGGCGGCGGCTCGCCGAGATGATGGGCCACCTCGCCCGGTTCGGCGCGCGCCTCAGGCATCGGCAGGCGGGGAACCGCATGTCGATCCCGACCGCAAACGACGATATCGCGGCTTTCATCCTCGGGACAGGCGGCAGTCCCTTCCGTCCCGGCCTCGGCGTCGCGAACGATGGACTGATAATGCGTCATCGCCTGATCGGCGCTGATCGCGCCCTGCGGAGCGGATGCGCTGGATGGAGGCAGCGATGCTGCGGCAGCGAGAAATGCCAACGCTGCCATGCTCGACATCGTAACACGCCTTCCCTATCGCTCGGCGCAACTCGAAGGTCGCAGGAGGCATCATGCCGCATAGTCAGGTCGCCGCAAGTCAGGTTCTCGATCGCGTTCTCGTTCTCGAAATGGTGCGCGTGACGGAAGCGGCGGCGATCTCCGCGGCGAAGCTGATCGGCCGTGGCGACGAGAAAGCGGCCGACGCCGCCGCCGTCGAGGCGATGCGCGGCGCGTTCAACGAGCTGGAGTTCGACGGCACCGTTGTGATCGGCGAGGGCGAGCGCGACGAGGCGCCAATGCTCTATATCGGCGAGAAGGTCGGCACCGGCAAAGGCCCCAAGATCGACATCGCGCTCGATCCGCTGGAAGGCACCACCATCACCGCCAAGGCCGGCCCCAACGCGCTGGCCGTGCTGGCGATCGCCGAGGACGGATGCCTGCTCAACGCGCCCGACGTCTATATGGACAAGCTGGCGATCGGGCCGGGCTACGAGCGCGGCGTCGTCCATCTCGACATGACGCCGACCGAGCGCGTCACCGCCTTCGCCGCCGCCAAGGGCTGCAAGCCGCATCATGTCACGGTGATGGTGCTCGACCGCCCGCGTCACGAAAAGCTGATCGCCGAATTGCGCGCGCTCGGCTGCGGCGTCCACCTGATCCCCGACGGCGACGTCGCCGGCGTGATCTCGGTCACCGATCCGGAATCGACCGTCGACATGTATATGGGCTCGGGCGGTGCGCCCGAAGGCGTGCTGGCGGCAGCGGCACTGTCGTGCGTCGGCGGCCAGTTCCAGGGCCGGCTGCTGTTCCGCAACGACGACGAGAAGGCGCGAGCCGCCAAATGGGGCGTGACCGACCTCAACCGCGTCTATGAACTCGAAGATCTGGTGAAGGGCGACGCGATCTTCGCCGCCACCGGCGTGACCGATGGCTCGCTGCTGGGTGGCGTCAAGCGTCGTCGCGACGGCGTGCTGACGACCGAGAGTGTGGTGATGCGCGCCTCCTCTCGCACCATCCGCTGGGTGAAGGGCGAGCATCACAAGGGGAAGTGAGGGGCGCCCGCTCCCCGCTTCGACGCCTCGGCCTCCCCCTCCCGATACCGGGGAGAGGATTCACAGTGATGCCCGCATCCGCTAGGGCGGTGGCATGAGTGCCGCCGCCCCCTGTGGAGTGACCCGATCGATCCTTGGCCAGCCCTGGCGCTGGCGCGGCCTCGCCAACGATGATTCGGGAGCGTTGGAGGGGGATCGGGGCTTCCGCCCGGATTCGCTGGTCGACCAGCTGCTGATGGCACGCGGTTGCACGCGCGACGCGCTGGAAAGCCACCGCACGCCCACCATCCGCGCCTTCATGCCGGACCCATCCATCTTCCGGGACATGGACAAGGCGGCCGAACGGCTGGCGCACGCGGTCGAGCATCAGGAGCCGGTGACGATCTTCGGCGACTATGACGTGGACGGCGCGACCTCGGCCGCACTCCTCGTCCGCCTGCTGCGCGATCTGGGTTTGCGGGCCGGCACCTACATCCCCGATCGCCTGCTCGAAGGCTACGGCCCCTCCGCCGATGCGCTGGTGCGGCTGGCGGAAGCCGGCGCGAGCCTGGTCGTCACGGTCGATTGCGGCGCGATGGCCTATGAGGCGCTACAGGCCGCGAAGGATGCCGGGCTCGATGTCGTGGTGGTCGATCACCACAAATGCGCCACCTCGCTCCCCGTCGCGCACGCGCTGGTGAACCCCAACCGGTTGGATGAGGGCGAAGGTGCCGCGCACGGCCACCTCGCCGCGGTGGGCGTCGCCTTCCTGCTCGGCGCCGCGCTGATCCGCACGCTGCGGGCGCGCGGCTGGTTCGCGAGCCGGCCCGAGCCGAAGCTGCTGGAGCTGCTCGACATCGTCGCGCTCGGCACCGTGGCCGACGTCGCCCAGCTCAAGGGCCTCAACCGCGCTTTCGTGGCGCAGGGTCTGAAGGTGATGGCAGGGCGGCGCAACATCGGCCTCGCCGCGCTGATCGAGGCGGCACGGCTCACCCGCAACCCGACCTGCACCGATCTCGGCTTCGCGCTAGGGCCGCGCATCAATGCCGGTGGGCGCGTCGGCCGCGCCGATCTGGGCGTGCGGCTGCTCACCACGCAGGACGAGGGCGAGGCGCGCGCTATCGCGGCCGAGCTCAACCTGCTCAACGAGGAACGCCGCGCGATCGAGCAGGTGGTGCGCGAGGAGGCCGAGGCCCTGCTGGCGACGCAGCACAACCGCTCCGTCGCGGTGATCGCCGGCCATGGCTGGCACCCCGGTGTGATCGGCATCGTCGCCAGTCGTATCAAGGAACGCGCCGGCAAGCCCGCCATCGTCGTCGCGCTGGATGGCGAGACCGGCAAGGGATCGGGTCGCTCGATCTCGGGCGCGGACCTCGGTGCGGCCGTGCTGGCGGCGAAGGACAGCGGCCTGCTGATGGCGGGTGGCGGCCACGCCATGGCCTGCGGCATCACCATCGATGCCGGCAAGCTCGATGCCTTCGCCGAGTTCCTCGACGAACGCCTCGCATCGGATGTCGCCATCGCATCCGATGCGCGCGCGCTACTGGTCGATGCGGTCGTCGGCCCCGGCGGCGTCACGCCGGCACTGGTCGAGGCGCTGGAAGCAGGCGGCCCCTACGGCGCCGGCTGGCCAGGGCCGCGCGTCGCCGCCGGCCGCGTGCGCGTGGTGAAGGCGGATATCGTCGGCAACGGCCATGTCCGCACGATCGTTTCAGGCGACGACGGCAAGCCGGTCAAGGCGATGGCGTTCGGTTCGGCGGATACGCCCCTGGGCCAGGCGCTGCTGGCGGCCGGCAGCACGCGCAAGCTCTGGCTGGCCGGCCGCGCCCGCATCGACGACTGGGCGTCGCGCCCGTCCGCCGAACTTCATCTCGATGATGCCGCCTGGGCGGATTGACCCCGCGCCCATGATGCCCTAACGCGCGGCCTCGCCTCGCTGGCCCCATCGTCTAGCGGTCTAGGACGTCGCCCTTTCACGGCGAAAACACGGGTTCGAGTCCCGTTGGGGTCACCATGTTGAAATATCTGCCTTTTTTGGCATGATTGGTCTCGATTTACCACCTTGCCCGTC
>BACX01000740.1 GCA_000333335.1 Sphingomonas-like bacterium B12
CGCTGTAGGGCATCACCGCCGTCGCGCCGCGCTGGTTGCGCAGATAGTCGATGAAGATGCGGCCCCTTGCGCTGCTTTTTCGCAAGTGCCGCCGTGAAGCGTTCCGGCTGATCCTCGGCCAGCGCGGCGGCGAAGCGGCGGGCGAAGTCCTTCACCGCCGGCCACTCCGCCTTGGGCGTCAGCGACGCGATGACATGGACGCCCTTGCCGCCGGTCAACATCGGGAAGGTCGCGAGGCCCATCTCGCCGAGCAGATCGTGCAGGTGGCGGGCGGCGGAGACCACCGCTTCGAAATCCAGCCCATCGTCGGGATCTAGATCGAAGACCAGCCGGTCGGGTTTCTCGACATCGGATGCCGGCGCCCCCCAGCCGTGGAACTCGATCGTGCCCATCTGCACGCAGGCAAGCAGGCCGGCGCCGTCCTCGACCACCAGATAATCCTCGGACGACCCATCCTTCTCGCGGATCGCGACGTGACCGACATGATCGCCGAAACTGCCGGCATCATGCTTCTGGAAGAAGCATTTGCGCCCCCGCCCCTGCGGGCAGCGGACGAGGCTGACCGGGCGCCCGCCCATCCAGCGCAGGATCGGATCGGCCATCGCGGCATAATAATCGGCAAGCTGCCCCTTGGTGACGTCCCCTTCCGGGTCGATCACCCGATCGGGATGCGAGATGGCGATGCCGAAGGGCTTGGCATCCTTGCTCTCAGCGGCTGGTTTCTCGGGCACGGCCTCCTCCGCCTCCTTATCCTCGCGCAGGCCGATGAAACTCGCATGGCGCACCACATTCTCGGCGGTGAACTCGGCGAAAGCGATCTCCGCGACGAGCTTGGGCGTCACCCACTGCACGCCGCGCGCCGCGACCTTCGGCACCTCGGCGGGCGCGGTCTTTCGGGCGAGCGGCTTCAACTTCGCCAGCAGCATCGCGCGCGTATCCGCATCGAAGCCGGTGCCGACGCGCCCGGCGTAGCGCAATGCCCCGCCCTCGTTCAGCCCCAGCGCGAGGCTGCGCAGGTCGCGGCCCTTCTTGTCGCTCTCGATATAGCCGAGGATCACGAACTCCTGCCGGCGCGTGCATTTCACCTTGAGCCAGTTGCGCGTGCGGGCGCCACGATACGGCGCGTCGGCGCGCTTGGAGACGATGCCCTCATAGCCCTCGCGACACAGGCGATCGAACAGCTTTTCCCCGCCCGATGCGATGTGATCGGCATAATGGATCGGCGGCTCGGCACCGCTCAACAGCGCTTCCAACCGCGCCTTGCGCTCGGCGTTGCCGAGCTTCGTCAGATCCTTGCCGCCTTCCGACAATAGATCGAACGCGAAATAATGAAGCGCGCCGCCATCCTTGAGCGCGGCCTGCAGCGCGGAGAAGCTCGGTCGCCCCTGCCGGTCGAGCGCCACCACCTCGCCGTCGATCAGCACCGAGCCGAGGCCCAGTCCAGCCACCGCCTCGGCGATCGGCGCGAAGCGATCGGACCAATCGAGGCCGTGGCGGGTATACGCCTTAACCTGATCGCCCGAGACGGCGAGCAGTGCGCGATAGCCGTCATATTTCACCTCGTGCAGCCAGCCTGCGCCGGACGGCACGTGATCGACCAGAGTGGCGAGTTGGAGGGGACGGAAGGCAGGCATCCGTCCCGCAGGCATCTTCCTGACCGGCGCTTTCGGTGGCGCCCGGCCCGGAGCGTTCGCCGCCTTGGGATCGGCCTTCGCCTTCTTCGCATCCGAATGCCAGACGCGATCGTCCCCTTGCGCGATCTCGGCCATCGAGCGCCCGCTCGCCACGCTGGTGAGCGCGTTGTCGACCAGATCGCCGGACCCGCCGGCCTCCTCGTCCTCCACCTTGCGCAGCAGCCAGTTTTCGCGCTTCTCGCCCTTGCGCGGCTTCATGCGGACGAGCAGCCATTCGCCCTTCATCCGCTCACCGTGGAGGATGACGTGGACGTGCCCCTCCCCGATCGTCTTCGCCGGATCTTTGCCGCCGACCGGCTCCCACTCGCCCTTGTCCCACAGCATGACGGTGCCGCCGCCATATTCACCGGCCGGGATCGTCCCCTCGAACTCGGCATAGGCCATGGGATGATCCTCGGTCCGCACCGCGAGGCGCTTGTCGTCCGGATCGAGGCTGGGACCGCGCGTCACCGCCCAGCTTTTCAGCACACCATCCATCTCCAGCCGGAAATCCCAGTGGAGGCGGGTCGCATCATGCTTCTGGACGATGAAGAGGTGGCCGCTCTTCGATCGCCTACCGGCGCGAGGCTCGCGCGTCTTCTTGAAGTCGCGTTTCTCGCGATAGGTGGCCAGCGGGTCAGGCTGGCGCCGCGTCGCCATGTCAGGCGCTCTTGCGCGCGGGCGTCTTGCGGGCGGCGGGCTTTTTCGCCGGAGCCTTCTTCGCGGGCGCCTTTCGCGCTGCCGGCTTGCGCGCGGTATCGTTGGCCGGCTTGTCGAGCGACTTCTTGAGCGCCGCCATCAGATCGATCACGTTCGATCCGCCCCGCGCCGGCTTGGTATCCTCGGTGTCGAGGCTGACCTTGCCGCCCTTCGATTTGCGCTTGCGCGCGATCAGATCCTTCAGCGCATCCACATAGCGATCGTGGAACTCGCCGGCATCGAACTTGCCCGCCTTCTTCTCGATCAGCGAGGTGGCGAGATCGAGCAGATCCTCATCGGGCTTGGTATCGCCGATATCGCGGAAATAGCTCGCCGCCTTGTTGACCTCATCGGCATAGCGCAACGTCTCCAGCACCATGCCGCGCCCGCAGGGTTTGAGGCTGACGACATATTCTCGGCCACGCAGCGCCAATTGCCCGAGTCCGATCTTCTTGGCGCGCCGCAACGCCTCGCGCAGCACCACGAACGCCTCTTCGGCGAGATCGTCGGCCGGGACGACATAATAGGGCTTTTCATAATAGATGGCGTCGATCTCGCCGACGTCGACGAACTGGGTCAGTTCCAGCGTCTTCTTACTCTCCAGCTTGACGCCCTCGATCTCGGCTTCGTCGAGCAGGACATATTCGCCCTTCTCATATTCGAAGCCCTTCATGATCTCGTCGGCATCCACCGGGCCGATGCCGTCCACCACCTTCTCGTAATGGATGCGCTTGCCCGACGGTTCGTGGATCTGGCGGAAGGAGACGGTCGCACCACTCTTGGTCGCCGAATAGATTTCGACCGGGATCGAGACGAGGGCCAGCCTGATCTGCCCCTGCCAATAGGCACGTGCCGCCATCGTGAGCCTCCCGAAAATTCGGGCGATTCAAGACATGGCGAGCGGAATCGTTCCGCCTGCCGGACGGACCCTCAATTGTCGTGGTGGGGCCTGCCCGATCGAGGTTGCGAGCCGGGCGGCGCATCCTTGGCCCAATCAAACGCTCGCCATCCGCCATCCATGTCGCGGATCAACGGCGTCCCGCAACGCACGCACGGCGCGCGATAATCGATGCCGTCGTGCCACACTCTGGTCCGCAGGCGCCGATGCCCGAGAAGGCGGCATAATATCGCAGCCATGGTCATGATCGACGCGCGCCCTTCGCCCCCGCACCGGAATGTGCGATCATGACTATCTCATGCCGCAGTGCGGCAACAAAATGACAAGTCTGCAACGTGGATACCAACTTGGGACAGCCGAACATCGCGACATCGCCACCGATCGATGCGGCATCCCTGATCCTGATGCGGGAGACCGAAGGGGCGTCGCCCGAATATCTGATCGTGCAGCGGGGCGCCGACCTCGTCTTCGCTGCAGGCGCTTATGTCTTTCCCGGCGGCCGGGTCGATCCACCGGATCGCGACGAAGCCGGCTCACGATGGCCGCAGCTCGATCCCGTCGACGCGGCGGCGCGGATCGCGGCTCTGCGCGAAACCACGGAGGAGACAGGCATCGTCGTGGCGCAGGATCCCACCGCCCTGATTTCGTTCGCGCGCTGGCTCCCGATGCACGAGGCGGTGAAGCGGCGTTTCGACACCCGCTTCTATATCGCCCGACTGGAGGGCGCGAACGAACCGGTGGCGGATGGCGTCGAAACCAGTCGCGCCTTCTGGGCCACCGCCGCCGACATCCTGGAACGCTGCGATCGGGGGGACGGCCGGGTGATCTACCCGACGCGGCGGCTGCTCGAACGACTGGCGCGATTCGGCTCCTTCGCCGAAGCCCGCGCCGAAGCGGAACGCCTGCCGGATCGCATCATCTCGCCCTGGATCGAGCAGCGCGACGGAGGGGACTGGCTCTGCATCCCCGACGACGCCGGTTACCCCGTCACCGCAGAACCGATCGCCAGCGCCTTCCGCTATTGACCGAAGCCGGTCAGGCCTTTTCGATCGTGCACTGGAGCGGATGCTGGTGCTGGCGCGCGAAATCCACCACCTGAGTCGCCTTGGTCTCGGCAACCTCGTGGCTGAACACGCCGCATACGCCGACACCCTTCTGGTGGACATGGAGCATCACCCGCGTCGCATCCTCGATGCTCATGCGGAAAAAGCGCTGCAGGCACAGCACGACGAATTCCATCGGCGTATAATCGTCGTTGAGCATCAGCACCTTGTAGAGCGACGGCTTCTTGGTGCGCGTGCGGGTCCGCGTGGCGACACCGAGGCCGGTGCCGGCATCCTCGCCATCCTTCTGCGCCATACCCGTGACGGAGATGGCGTTGATCCAGGTGTCGCGGAGGGGGTCGTGCTGCTGCATGGTCATCGCGCAGAATATGGCATTGCGCGGGGGCAGGGCAAGGGCCGCGCGACGCGATCGGCCCCAAAAGAAAACGGCCGCCCCACGAGGGGACGGCCGTATCCTTGTGTCGATCCGTCGGGGATCAGAAGGCGGCGGTGGCCTTCACCTTCTCGACGGCGACCGCGAAGCGGTTCGACAGCGGCTGGGCGATGTCGCCGGCCAGCTTCAGCCACGCCTCGGTGACCTTGGTGCTCTCGGCGACGGCCGCCTCGATCGAGGTCTTCATGTAATCGCTCTGCAACTTGAAGAGCTCGGTCGGCGACTTGGCCGACGCGAAGGTCTTGAACGCCGCGGTGCTGCTCTCGAACGACTTGCGCGCATAGTCGGCGGCTTCCTGGCCCAGCGACTCGGCGGCCTTGGCGGCCAGCTTGCCCGACTCCACCATCGCCTCGACGTTGCCCTTGCCGAACTCGGTCATTTCCTCGGTGAGCTTCACGCCCTTCTCGTAGTTCGCCTTGGCGCGCTCGCTGGCGTCGCCGAAGAAGGCCTGCATCTTGGCGCCGGCATCGGCAGTCAGCTTCTTGGCGGTTTCCTGGGCCTTGGTCACGGTGTCGTTCATAATCCTGCTTCCCTCGCTGAGGACGGCGGCGGGGGCCGTCTCAAGTTTCGTCACGGCTGCCTTCTGGGCGGGCTTCGGCGCTTCCCCTGCGGGGATGGACGCCGCAGCCTTCGGTTCCACTTTGGTGGCGGCCACTTCGACCGGCTTCGACGGAACCGCCTTTGGGGCGGGCGCCGCAGCCACGGGGGCCGGCTTGCTCTTGGACGCGCTGGGCGCCTTCTTGGCAGCCGCCGGCGCGGGCTTCGCGACGGCGGGTGTTGCTTTCACTGCGGGGGCGACGGCCGGCTTGGCGACCGGCGCGGCCTCGGCGACGACGGGCTTGGGAGCGGGCTCGGCCTTCTCGGCCTTCACCGGCGCGGGGGCTTTCGCCGCCACGGTCGGCTTGGGCGCATCGGGGACCACCGGTTTCGGGGTCACCGCAGGCTGGGGCTTGCTCGTCTCGTCCGCCATCGTCGTGCTCCACACAGCACTGTTACAATCATGTTGCGATGCACAATACACAATCGCACCGATTGCTGCAAGCGCTTATTGTGCACTGCAGCATCATCTTTGAGACGAACGGAAAAGGTGGAGCGGCGAACCGTCTTCAACGTTGAATGACGTAGCGTCCCGGCGCGTCCTCGATGGCCTTGCGCTTGCCCTTGCCGGGGATACGCGCGCGGGTCGCGGGGACGGTATCGCCATCCCGTTCGGCGATCCAGGCGCGCCAGTGCGGCCACCAGCTTCCACGGGTTTCTTTCGCGTCCGCAACGAACTGCTCCAGCGTCCGGGCCGGCGCATCGCTCGTCCAATATTGGTACTTGCCCGAGGCCGGGGGGTTCACCACGCCAGCGATGTGGCCGGAGCCTGCGAGCACGAATCGCAGTGGACCCTTGAAGTGCTCGGTGATCTTCCAGACGCTCTGCGGCGGCGCGATATGATCCTCGCGTCCAGCCTGAATATAGGCGGGCGTCATGACCTTCGACAGATCGATCGGCACGCCCATCACGGTCAGCGCACCCGGCTGGGCCAGCAGGTTGTCCCGATAGAGATCGCGCAGATAAGCTTGATGCCATGCGGCGGGCAGGTTGGTGACGTCGCCATTCCAGTGCAGCAGGTCGAAGGCCATATGGTCCTCGCCCATCAGGTAGTTCTGGACGACGTAGTTCCAGATCAGATCCTTGCGNCGCAGCAGGTTGAAGGTCGCCGCCATGTAGCGCCCGTCGAGATAGCCCTTGTCTCCCGCCACCCCCGCCGCGAGATCGAGCTGGGTGTCGTCGACGAACAGCGTGAGGTCGCCCGCATCGGCGAAATCCACCTGGGCCGTGAAGAAGGTGGCCGACGCGACCTTCGCCGCCTCGCCCTTCGCCGCCAGCCAGGCGAGCGTCGTCGCAAGCGTGGTGCCCGCGACGCAATAACCGATCGTGTGCACATTCTCGACGCCGAGCTGGTCGCGGATCGTATCGATCGCGTCGATCTGCGCGGAGACGTAATCGTCCAGCATGATGTGGGCGAGGCTCTCGTCGGCCGACTTCCAAGAGACCATGAACACGCTCAGGCCCTGCTCCACCGCCCAGCGGACGAAGCTCTTCTCGGGCTTGAGGTCGAGGATATAGAAGCGGTTGATCCACGGTGGGAAGATCACCAGCGGGATCTTCGCCACCTCCTTTGTCGTCGGCGCATAGTGGATCAGCTGGTAGAGCGGCGTTTCGTGGATCACCTTGCCGGGCGTGGAGGCGAGGTCGCGTCCCACCTCGAACGCGCCCCTGTTCGAATGGGTGAGCTGGCCGCGATCGAGATCGGCGAGCAGATTCTCCATGCCCCTGAGCAGGCTCTCGCCGCGCGAGGTGATGATCTTCTCGAGCGCCTGCGGATTGGTCGCCACGAAGTTGGAAGGCGACATCGCTTCGACGAACGATCGCGTGGCGAAGCGCAGCTGCTCCTGCTGCTTGGGCGCGAGGCCGCCGATCGCCTCGACCGAGCGGAGCATGTGTTCGGAGACGATCTGGTAGGATTGGCGGATCAGATCGAACAGCGGCAGGTCGCGCCACTGCGGCGCTGCGAAGCGGCGATCATTGTCACCCTTGAGCGCCGGCGAGTTCGTCGGATCGAGGAAGCGCTGCCAGAGCGTCAGGCTGTCCTTCCAGAAATCGGCCTGCGCGTCGGCCAGCTTGTCGGTATCGAAGGAGACCGCCTGCGGGTTCGTCCACAATGCCGAGAAGTCGGGCAGCTTGGCCGTCGTCGCCGGCATCTGGAGCGACTGTTTCGAGGCATATTCGAGGATGAGCTGCTGGGCGCGGCCCATTACGCCGGTCCAGTGCTGGATATCCTCCAGTGTCGGCTGGATCGCTTCGAGGGTGTCGCTGTTCTCGGCCAAAGGATCTCTCCGGACTTTCGCGCCTGTGCCGTGCGCCTCGATTCGGCTATAGCGCGCCCGCCGCCACGGTGGCGAGCCGTTCAAAGGTCGTTTGACAGAAGGTCGTTTCGAATGTCCGAGGAATTCTACCGCATCCGTCGCCTGCCCCCCTACGTGTTCGCCGAAGTGAACGCGATGAAGGCAGCGGCGCGCGCGGCAGGCGAGGACATCATCGATCTCGGCATGGGCAATCCGGACGGCGCGCCTGCCCCGCACGTCATCGAGAAATTGTGCGAGGTCGCCCGCAATCCCGGCGCGCATGGCTATTCGGCGTCGAAGGGCATCAAGGGGCTGCGCAAGGCGCAGGCCGGCTATTATGCGCGCCGCTTCGGGGTCGATCTCGATCCCGAGACGGAGGTGGTGGTGACGCTCGGCTCGAAGGAGGGCCTCGCCAACCTCGCGCAGGCGATCACCGCGCCGGGCGACGTGGTGCTGGCGCCCAACCCCAGCTATCCGATCCACACCTTCGGCTTCATCATCGCGGGCGCCGCGATCCGATCGATCCCGGCGGCACCGGGGCCGGACTTCTTCAAGCGGCTGGAGCATGCCGTCGCCTATACGGTGCCGAAACCTTCGGTGCTGGTCATGGGCTATCCGTCGAACCCCACCGCCTATGTCGCGGACCTCGCTTTCTACGAGCAGGTCGTGGCGTTCGCGAAGGAGCACAAGCTCTGGGTGCTCTCCGATCTCGCTTATTCGGAGATCTATTTCGGCGACACGCCGACCCCCTCGATCCTGCAGGTGCCGGGCGCCAAGGACGTGGCGATCGAGTTCACCTCCATGTCCAAGACCTATTCAATGGCGGGCTGGCGCATGGGCTTCGCGGTCGGCAACAAGACGCTGATCGGCGCGCTGACGCGGGTGAAGTCCTATCTCGACTATGGCGCCTTCACCCCGATCCAGGCTGCGGCGGTCGCCGCGATCAACGGCCCGCAGGACATCGTCGAGAGCAACCGCAAGCTCTACAAGAGCAGGCGGGACGTGATGGTGGAAAGCTTCGGCCGCGCCGGCTGGGACATCCCCTCGCCGGAAGCCTCGATGTTCGCCTGGGCGCCGATCCCGCCCGCCCTCGCCCATCTCGGCGCGCTGGAGTTTTCGAAGCAGCTGCTCACCCATGCGCAGGTCGCGGTGGCGCCGGGCGTCGGCTTCGGCGAGGAGGGCGAAGGCTATGTCCGCCTCGCCCTCGTCGAGAACGAGCATCGCATCCGCCAGGCGGCGCGCAACATCAAGCGCTACCTCCAGTCGATGGGCGTCAATACGCCGACGACCACGGCGAAGGCGGTGTAAAACTTTCGTTTCGCTGACGAAGCAATTCATGGACGCGTCACGCTTCGAGGCGTAACCCCTGTCAGGATCGCGCCGGGCAACCTTTGGTCGCCCGGCCGGTTCTGGGGGGACGCTTGAAGGAGTGGACCATGAAGAAGTTGATGTTCGGCGCGGTCGCGCTGTCGATGCTCGCGACCCCGATGGCTCTGCCGACGCCTGCGCTGGCCAAGCATTGGGATCGCCACGACAATGGCAATCATTATGGCTGGCAGGGCGATCGCCACGACTGGAATCCGCAGGGTTCCTATCGCTACGACCGCCGCTACAAGTCGCGCCGCCTCGGTCGCGACGACATGGTCTATCGCGGCCATGACGGCCGTTATTATTGCCGCCGCAACGACGGCACGACCGGCCTCGTGATCGGCGCTCTCGGCGGCGGTCTCGCCGGCAACCTGCTCGGCGGCGGAACGCTCGGCACCCTGCTCGGCGCCGGTGGCGGCGCGCTGCTTGGCCGCTCGATCGATCGCGGCAACGTGAAGTGCCGCTAAGCGGTACCCAAGCCTAATCGGCTTGCTCTGACCCTCCCGACGTGCCAGCGAGTTCTGGTCTCTCGGGAGGGTTTTTGATGTCGAAAGCGTTGCGCGTCGCTCTGGCTGGTCTGGGCACGGTGGGTGCAGGCGTGATCAAGCTGATCGACACCAATCGCGAGATCGTCGAGCGCCGCGCCGGCCGCGCGATCGAAATCGTCGCGGTCTCGGCCCGCGACCGCACCCGCGATCGCGGCGTCGACCTCGCCCGCTTCGACTGGGTGGACGATGCCGCCGAGCTGGCCGCGCGCGACGATATCGACGTCGTGGTCGAACTGATCGGCGGGGCGGACGGCCCGGCGCTGACTCTCGCGCGCCGCACCATCGCCGGCGGCCGCCACTTCGTCACCGCCAACAAGGCGATGATCGCCCACCACGGCCTCGGCCTCGCCGGAGACGCAGAGGGCAAGGGCGTCGCGTTCAAATATGAGGCGGCGGTCGCGGGCGGCATCCCGGTGATCAAGGGCCTGCGCGAAGGCGCCGCCGCCAACGCGATCGGGCGCGTCTACGGAATCCTCAACGGCACCTGCAATTACATCCTGACCACCATGGAAGCGGAAGGCCGCGATTTCGCCGAGGTGCTCGGCGAGGCGCAGCGGCTGGGTTACGCCGAAGCGGACCCGTCCTTCGACATCGATGGCGTCGATGCCGCCCACAAGCTCTCCATCCTTGCATCGCTGGCTTTCGGATCGAAGATCGATTTCGGCGCGGCGGCCGTTTCGGGCATCCGCCACGTCATCGCCGCCGACATCGCGCAGGCACAGGCCCTTGGTTATCGCGTCCGCCTCGTCGGCCTGGCGGAAGCGCAGCCCGAGGGCAGCGCCACGGCCGGCCTGTTCCAGCGGGTCGCGCCCTGTCTGGTGCCGCTGCATCATCCCCTCGCGCATGTCGCCGGCTCGCTCAACGCGGTGGTGGCGGAGGGCAATTTCGTCGGCCGCCTGTTCTTCGAAGGCCGGGGCGCCGGCGAAGGCCCCACCGCAAGCGCGGTGGTCGCCGACCTGATCGACATCGCGCGCGGCGAATATGGCCCCGCCTTCGCCATGCCGGTCGAGAGCCTCGCCGAGATGGCCGCCGCGCCGGCCGGCGAGCGCCGCGGCCGCGCCTATCTGCGCTTCTCGGTCGCGGATCGCCCCGGCGTCCTTGCCGAGATCGCCGCCGCGATGCGCGATGCCGGCGTGTCGATCGAGAGCCTTATCCAGCGCGGCACCACGCCCGAAGGCGGCGTGCTGGTCGCGATGGTGACCCACGAGGGGCCGGAGCGCTCGGTCAGCGACGCGCTCGCCCGCCTCGAAGGATCGCAGAGCCTGCTCGGCACACCGATGCTGATGCACATCCTCGACGTCTAATCGTCCGGATCCTCGCCGGTCACCGCTTCGCGCAGCAGACCGAACAGTTTGCCGATCGTCTGCGCCTGCTTGCTCGGCAGGCGGGGTGCCGACGGCGCCAGGGAAGGCGGCGGCTCGCCGAGATGATGGGCCACCTCGCCCGGGTCGGCGCGCGCCTCAGGCATCGGCAGGCGGGGAACGCATGTCGATCCCGACCGCA
>BACX01000739.1 GCA_000333335.1 Sphingomonas-like bacterium B12
ATCACCGATACGCGAGCGAACGTGAAGCGACTGCTGCTGCAAAACGTCTGCGACCTGAGCAACAACATGAATGGTCTTCGGTTTCCGTGTTTCGTAAAGTCTGGAAACGCGGAAGTCAGCGCCCTGCACCATTATGTTCCGGATCTGCATCGCAGGATGCTGCTGGCTACCCTGTGGAACACCTACATCTGTATTAACGAAGCGCTGGCATTGACCCTGAGTGATTTTTCTCTGGTCCCGCCGCATCCATACCGCCAGTTGTTTACCCTCACAACGTTCCAGTAACCGGGCATGTTCATCATCAGTAACCCGTATCGTGAGCATCCTCTCTCGTTTCATCGGTATCATTACCCCCATGAACAGAAATCCCCCTTACACGGAGGCATCAGTGACCAAACAGGAAAAAACCGCCCTTAACATGGCCCGCTTTATCAGAAGCCAGACATTAACGCTTCTGGAGAAACTCAACGAGCTGGACGCGGATGAACAGGCAGACATCTGTGA
>BACX01000738.1 GCA_000333335.1 Sphingomonas-like bacterium B12
GATCGAGCCTGTCGATCCCGATCCGTCCGGCCATGTCGAAAGCCTTGCCGGCTTTTCGCGCGACATGGCGCGGGGCCGCGTGTCCACGTTGCTCGTCCTCGATGCCAATCCCGTGCTGCACGCACCGCCGGCGCTGGGCTTCGGCGATGCGCTGAAGCGGGTTCCTCTGAGCGTCTCCTTCGCGGGCTTTGCGGACGAGACTGCGATGGCGACGCGGTGGCGGGTCCCTCTGGCCCACGCGCTGGAAAGCTGGGGCGACGCGCGGGGGCCGGACGGAACCGTCGGCCTAGTCCAGCCGATGGGCGTCACGATCGGGCTGGACGCGACGGCGGCCATCGCCTCCCGGCGGAGCTTGGCCGGGCGCACGCCCACCGCCTCGCTGTCCTCGGCGATGATGCGCTTGATGGAGGCAAGGATGTCCTCCATCGACGGTTCCTGGTTGGGCTGGGCCATGGCGGCCATGTTATGCCTAGTTCGCTTGCCCTGTCACGGGGGGATTTTCGGACACCATCTGCGGGCCGTAGACCGGCTTGGCGATGGGCTGCGGCTTGGGATTTTCCTCCCAGTCGCTGAGCGCGTGCTTGGCGCGGCGATAATTGACGGTGGGATCGTAGAGCGCCCCGCCCTCCAGGCCGAGATGCTGATAGTTCACCAGCCCCATGGCGTTGAGCAACGTGAAACCCGCGACGTAGGAATCATGCTGGGCGCTGACCAGCGTCACCTGGCTGCTGAGCTTCTCCTGCTCGGCATTCAACACGTCGAGCACCTGGCGCAGACCGGCGCTCTGCTCGGCCTGCACGCCCTCCAGCGCCAGCGTGTTGGCCTTCAGTGCCTCCTCGCTCGACTTGATCACCTCCTGCGTCGCCACGTAGCTGGAGAATGCGGCACGCGCGTTGGCGACCACCAGCCGCTCCGTCGCGGTCTGCTGCTCCATCGCCACCTGTTCCAGATCCTGCGCCTGCCGGATCTGCGCGGACGGCAGGCCGCCCTGATAGAGCGGCAGGTTCAGCGACACGCCGACCGAGGTCGAATCGCCCTCCACCTGCGCGGCGCCGTTCGTGAAGGTGTTGGTGGCACCCTGCGTGTAGCGCGCGTAATTGTTGTTGGCCTGCGCCGTGATCGTCGGCATCCGGCTGGCGCGCGCGGTCTGCACGTCGAAATGCGCTGCCTTCACCGCGGCGGCGGCGGCGGCGATATCCGGATTGTTGCCAATGGCGGTATCCTCCGCCTGATCGGGGCCAGTCGGCAACACCGGCAGCGCCGGCGGCTGCTCCAGCGCATCGGCGGAAACGCCGACGACGCGACGATAATTCTCCTCGCTGTTCGTCAGCGTCGCGCGGGCCGAGGCGAGCTGGGCGCGCCCATCCTCGAGCCGGGCCTGGCTCTGCGCCACGTCTGTGCGGGTCAGCGTGCCCGCCTGAAACTGGTCGCTGGTCGCCTCCAGGTTGGTCTGGAGCACCTTCACGTTATTCTCGTTGAGCCCCACGATCGCGCGATCGCGCAGCACGTCCATATAGGCGGTGACGGTATCGACCAGCACCTGCCCTTCGGTCGAACGCAGCGATTGGCGGCCCGAATCGACCCGCGCGTCCGCCGCCTTCACCGCATTGCGCACGCGGCCCCCCTGATAGAGCGGCACACTGAGCTGCGCGCCAGCCGTGAACTGCTGGTTGAAGCTCGAAAACTGGCGATAGTTGTCGAGCCCCTGGGTGAAGCCGGCGCTGGCGCCCAGCGTGGGCCGGCCGCCGGCACGGGCGATCGCGGCCTGCTCGTCGGTCGAACGCAACTGCGCGCGTGTGCCGGTGAGCGTGGGATTCCCCTTGTAGGCCGCGACCAGCGCGTCCGTGAGCGTCGTGGCGCCCACCGCCTGCGGCAGCGCAAGCCCCATGGCGAGCGCCGTCAACGCCGCACCCGCCTTTACACCCACAAGCGGCATGCTCCCCCCTCGTTGATATCCTAGAACGAAATGCCGGGCGGCG
>BACX01000737.1 GCA_000333335.1 Sphingomonas-like bacterium B12
GATATCGGGCGCTTNCGCCCTTGGCGTTCATCTGGCGCTCGACGACCATCTGGGTCGCGATGCCGGCGTGATCGGTGCCGACCACCCAGAGCGCGTCCTTGCCCTGCAGCCGCGCGTGGCGGACGAGGATGTCCTGCAACGTGTTGTCGAGCGCGTGGCCGATGTGCAGCGATCCCGTCACGTTCGGCGGCGGGATCACGATGGTGAAGGGCTCGGCGTCGGGCCGCGCGGGGCGGAACAGGCCGCCCTCCTCCCAATGGCTGTACCAGCGGGATTCGATCGCGGCGGGGTCGAAGGTCTTGGGAAGCTCGGTCATGGCGAGGTGCGGCCTAGCAGGGGGAGGAGGCAAAAGCCAAGCAGCCCGGTGCCGTGAGACCGAATTCCGGAAAGGAGCCCGGCCTCCGCCGGGCAACGGAGGGATCAGCTACCGGCCAGCCGCTTTACTTCCACGGCGACCAGTCGCTCGACGATGCCGGGCAGTTCGCGATCCAGATATTCCTTGAGCATCGGGCGGAGCAGGTCCGACACCAGCCCCTCGAGCGTGTTCGACTTGCCTTCGTCGTTACGCACCTGGAGTTGGGTAAGCGCGGCGAAGGCGCTGCGGCTCGCCTCGGCTGAGGTGGAGGAGAGCAGCCCTTCCAGCGACGCGGCGGAGCCGAAGGCCCCCTTGATCGAAGGCTGGGGCGCTTCGGCGGTGGCGGTGGTTTCGGGCATCGGGCTGGTCAGCTCCAGAACATCGGGGGTTTCGGCCGTCTCGGCGACGGTTTCGGGTTCGGCTTCCGCGATCGACTCCACGACCTCGGCTTCCGGCTCCTCAACATGGTCTTCCTCGATAGGCTCCGCCTCGTGAACCGGCGTCACGATCGGGCTGGACGCGACGGCGGCCATCGCCTCCCGGCGGAGCTTGGCCGGGCGCACGCCCACCGCCTCGCTGTCCTCGGCGATGATGCGCTTGATGGAGGCAAGGATGTCCTCCATCGACGGTTCCTGGTTGGGCTGGGCCATGGCGGCCATGTTATGCCTAGTTCGCTTGCCCTGTCACGGGGGGATTTTCGGACACCATCTGCGGGCCGTAGACCGGCTTGGCGATGGGCTGCGGCTTGGGATTTTCCTCCCAGTCGCTGAGCGCGTGCTTGGCGCGGCGATAATTGACGGTGGGATCGTAGAGCGCCCCGCCCTCCAGGCCGAGATGCTGATAGTTCACCAGCCCCATGGCGTTGAGCAACGTGAAACCCGCGACGTAGGAATCATGCTGGGCGCTGACCAGC
>BACX01000736.1 GCA_000333335.1 Sphingomonas-like bacterium B12
TTCGATCCGCACCACGCCCAAGGATCCGAAGATGATCGTGGCGCCGGCCGACGGTCTGGTGACGATGATCGCGAACGTCCCGCCGCCGCGCGAGCTGGTGGGCGAGGGCGGTCTCGGCACCGAACCGGTGACCCGCGTATCGATCTTCATGTCGGTGTTCGACGTCCACATCAACCGGTCCCCGATCGCCGGCACGATCAGCCGCGTGGTCTATATCTCGGGCAAGTTCCTCAGCGCCGATCTCGACAAGGCGAGCGAGGAGAACGAGCGCCAGCACATCCTCG
>BACX01000735.1 GCA_000333335.1 Sphingomonas-like bacterium B12
TTCACTCGCACCCCTATGTGATGGGCGCGATGAACGCCTTCCTGCGCTTCCTCGATACCGGGGAGGGCGTCGCGCTCTACGACGGGCTGGATGATCGCTGGAACGCCCGCGCGGCGCTGATGAACGCGAAGCTGGCGGAGGCGGGGTTGCCGGTCGAGGTGTCCAACATCTCGACGATCTGGACGGTGCGCTACACCAGGCCGAGCCGCTACAACTGGATGCTGCAATATTATCTCCGCGCCGAGGGCCTCGCGCTCAGCTGGGTGGGGACGGGGCGGCTGATCTTCAGCCTCAACTACACCGACGCCGATTTCGCCGAGGTGATCGACCGCTTCGTCCGCGCCGCGCGCAAGATGGAGGCGGACGGCTGGTGGTGGAGCGATCCGGCCGTCACCGACAAACTCATCCGCCGCGGCATCCTGAAGGAGATGATCGCGGCATGGCGGGGCAGGGCGGCCTGAGGGGGATATGAAACGGCCCCCTCCCGCGTCGGCGGAAGGGGGCTGATCTCGCGTCGGGGCGATCAGTTGGCTTCCGCCGTCGCCCAGTGATCGAAACGCTCGCCCCGCAGCAGGCGGCCGGGCGCCTTGCGGTAGAGCCAGAAATCGTTGAACGGATCGGTGATGATCTTGGTGCCCCACACCAGGCCGGTCTGCACGCCGCGCGTGAAGCAGAGCTGGATCACGCGGAAGGCGAGGCCGCCGGCGCCGAGGCCGAGCCAGAGATAGCCGAGGTGGCGCAGCCATTCGACCTTGCCGGTGGCGGCATCGAACAGGCCGAACATCGTTGGGTTGAACCACAAGGCGACCGGGATGATCGCCCAGATCGCCATGAAGACGACCTTGCGGAACAGGTTGTACCCGACCTTCACCTCTTCCTTATATTCATGCGTCGCCTGGTTCGCGACGTCATAACCCTTCGGCTCGAAGAAGAAGTGGCCGCACTGGCGGGTCGTCATCGCGATCGTCCAGCCGAGCAGGCTGGCCAGCGCCGGATCCTTGAACATCAGCATGTACGCCGTCAGGAACGTGCAGGCGCTGATGAAGTGCAGGCTCTGGTTGACCAGGCTGTGGTGATAATAGCGATGGTCGTCCCAGCGCTGTTCGTGGAGATGCGCGCGGAAGCTCGTCATTGAACCACCTCGTTGGCGGGCGCGAGGATGCGCTCGCGGGTCAGATCGTTGGCCGCCGGAACCTTGCGGAAGCGCACCAGCGAGAAATGGCCGAGCGGCGGCAGCGCGCGGCGCTCGACCAGCTCGATGCCGGGCACGGTCCGCGCCCAGTCGGTATAGCGGGAGAAGGCGAATTCGGTGCGGAAGCCGAGCCGGCTGGTCACCGGCATCAACGTCTTCTCGATCGATCCGCGCAGGCCCTTTTCGGCGCCGACGCGGGTGGTGATCACGATCTCGCCGCCGGGGCGCACGACGCGGGCGAATTCGTCCAGCGCCTTTTCCGGGTTCGGCACCGACGTGATGACGTATTGCGCCACCACCACGTCGAAGCTGTCGTCGGCGAAGTCCATATTCTCGGCGTCCATCACCGCGATCTGCTCGATATGATCGAGGCGCAGCGCACGGACGCGCTCACGGGCCTTGTCGAGCATCGGCTCGGAAATATCGACGCCGGTGATGCGGTTGGCCTTGTCGTAGCCCGGCAGCGAGATGCCGGTGCCGACGCCGACCTCCAGGATTCGCCCGCCGATCCGCTCGGCGACATCGATCGCGGCGCGGCGGCCCTGGCGGAAAACCGGGCCGAACACGAGGTCGTATACGGGGGCCCAGCGCCCATAGGCGTTGGCGACCTGTTCCGTTTGCATCTGCAGGGCCATGAACCGAACCTCCTCACTCGTGACAATCGCCTATGCGCGCGATGTGCGACAGAAAAGCGTAGGATCGGCGATCCTTTTGCGCAGATACGGTTTCAGTTCCGCGACACTGTGGATAGTTGGCAGCAGCTGTGGATAGTCAAGAAATCGTAAAACATCGGACACGGCTTTGACTTGAAGCGTCTCCATAGGGGCAATTGACGGCGGATGCCGCCGCCGGTCGAGCGATTTACCCGGAGGCCCCGCTATGGCGACCTTGCCCGATATGCCCGTAGAGGCCCGTCACCCCGCGAAGCCGCGCCATGATCGCGTGCCCGCCCGCAACCGCGACCGCAAGCTGCCCGACTGGATCCACGAGGCGGACAAGCCGGAGACGCCGCGCAAGCGGATGCCGTTCCGCACGATCTGGATCTCGGACACGCATCTCGGCACGCCGGGCTGCAATGCCGAGCTGCTGCTCGATTTCCTGAAATCCACCGATTGCGAGACGCTCTATCTGGTCGGCGACATCGTCGATGGCTGGCAGCTCAGAAAGGGCTGGTACTGGCCGGCGCGGCACAACGACGTGATCCGCTGCATCCTGAAGCGCGTGAAGCGCGGCACCCGCGTCGTCTACGTGCCGGGCAATCACGACGAGGCGTTCCGCGACTATACGGGCCTCGATTTCGGCGGCATCGAGCTGGTCAACGAGGACATCCATGTCACCGCCGACGGGCGCCGCCTGCTTGTGCTCCACGGCGACCAGTTCGACAGCATCGTGATGTACGCCAAGTGGCTCGCCTTCCTGGGCGACAGCGCCTACGTGCTCCTGCTCAAGTCGAACTCGATCGTCAACGCGGTCCGCAAGGTGTTCGGCCTGCCTTATTGGTCGCTCGCCGCGCACCTGAAGAAACGCGTCAAGAACGCCGTCCAGTTCATCGGCAAGTATGAGGAAGTGGTGGCGCACGCCGCCGCCGATCGTGGCGTCGACGGGGTGGTCTGCGGCCATATCCACTCGGCCGAGATCAAGCAGTTCGGCGATATCACTTATTATAACGACGGCGACTGGGTGGAGAGCTGCACCGCGCTGGTCGAGCATTTCGACGGGCGGATGGAGATTATCGACTGGGCCGCGAAGGTCGCCGCCGAGCAGGCCGAAAAGGCCGAGCGCAAGGCGGCCAAGGCGGCGGCGGTGCCGGCATGAAGATCGCTCTGGTCAGCGACGCCTGGGCGCCGCAGGTCAACGGCGTGGTCCGCACGCTGATGACCACCGTCGAGCAGTTGCGCGCACAGGGTCATATGGTCGATGCGATCACGCCCGACCAGTTTCGTACCGTGCCGTGCCCGAGCTACCCCGAGATCCGCCTCGCGCTGGGCAGCGGTCGCGCCGTCGCGGCGCGGCTGGCGGAGAGCCGGGCCGATGCCATCCACATCGCCACCGAAGGCCCGCTTGGCTGGGCGGCGCGGCGCTGGTGTATGGATCGCGGCGTGCCCTTCACGACCTCGTTCCATACGCGCTTCCCCGATTATGTGGCGATGCGCTCGCGCCTGCCGGCCGACTGGTTCTGGCCGATCGTGCGCCGTTTCCATGGCCCCGCCGCCCGTATCTTCGCGGCGACCGAGACACTCGCCGAAGAACTGGCCGAGCGCGGCCTGCCGCACACCCATCGCTGGTCGCGCGGTGTGGATCTCACGCTGTTCGGCCCGGATGTCGCGCCGTTGCCGGCATTGGCAAGCGTCGAGGGACCGATCCTGCTGTCGGTCGGCCGTGTAGCGGTCGAGAAGAATATCGAGGCTTTCCTGACGGCGGACGTGCCGGGCACCAAGGTCGTCGTCGGCGATGGTCCCGCGCGGGCCATGCTGGAGAAGCGCTTTCCGGAGGCGATCTTCACCGGCGCGCTGCACGGAGAGCGTCTGGCGTCCGCTTATGCCGCCGCCGACCTGTTCGTCTTCCCGAGCCTCACCGACACGTTCGGCCTCGTCATGATCGAGGCGCTGGCCAGCGGCGCGCCGGTCGCGGCCTTCCCGGTGCGCGGGCCGATCGACATCATCGGCACGGCCGGGCAGGGGATGTTCGGGGGGCGCGCGCGGATCGGCGCGCTGGACGCGGACCTGACGGTCGCGATCCGGCTTGCCATGACGGCGGATCGCGGCGCCTGCGCCGCCGAGGGCCGCCGCTATAGCTGGGAGCGCTGTACCAGCCAGTTCATCGACGGACTGGCGCCCATGCGCGTGCTCGCGACGGCGGCCTGATCGACCGAGATTATCGAACACTCAGATCGAAACTATCCGCCTTATCCGAAAGGACGCGCGATCCTATATCGCGTGCGGTGCGATGAAGATGCGCCGCTGGAGGCCCGTCATGGTTCCGTTTGGCAATGGTGAGATCGGTCTGCGTCGTCCGGCTGCTCGTGTCGGGGTAGCGGGAAGAGGCTATGTCCGGCAGGCGGCGCTAGCGATCGCGGTGCTTGCCGTCCTGATGCTGATCGGCCGCGGTGTCGCGGTAACGCTTGGCTCGCCGCTGCTCGCCGTCGTGGCGGTCGGCATGACCTTCCTGATCGGCGTGGCGGTCTTCGGTGCGGTGGATTCCAACAGGCGCTGACCGGCGTCGAACACCGGCCCGTAAAGAGGCCGTACTTTCAGCCTTTCTTCCACGCCCCAAAAGAAAAAGCCCCGCCGCAGCGGGGCTTTTGTATCTCTATGCTCGACGAGCTTAGGCGAGCGACGGCTTGCCGTAGAGCCACTGCCAAATGTCGAACTTCGTCTGCGAAGCCTTGGTCATAAAACCCCCGTTGTACGGCGATCGGCAAAAACCGTCCGATCACGGGCGTTTTATCATTACCGGCTGTGGTTAACAAGCTGGTAACCATTAGACGATGGTCACAGGCTCCCTCTCGCTTTCACGCTGGGGCAACTGTTCCATCAGCGCAGACAATTTCATTGGCTTTCCAGTGTAGTAACCCTGGACATAGTCGCACTGCATCAGTCGCAATTCGTTCAGAACCACGCCATTCTCGACGCCCTCGGCCACGGTTTTGCGACCAAGCGAGTGGGCGAGCTGGATCGTGGAGTGCACCATGATTCGGTCGCTCTGCGATTTTTCCAGCATCGACACGAAGCTGCGGTCGATCTTGATCTCGTCGGCGGGAATCCGCTTCAGATAGTCGAGCGTCGAGAAGCCGGTGCCGTAATCGTCGATCGACAGACGCACGCCCGAGGCGCTCAGGGCCTCCAGCGTTTCGACGATGCCGTCCTGGCTGGCCATCGCGGTGGTCTCGGTGATCTCGAGGATCAGGTGATGTGGTGCCAGCTTGTGACGGGCGAGCGTGCTGGAGACCATCGCGAGCAAAGCGGGCGAGTCCAGCAGCCGGGCCGACAGGTTCACCGCGATGCTGAAATCCGCGTGGCCGGCACGGTGGACCGAGGCGGTCGCCGCCACCGCACTGTCGAGGATGTGCGCAGTCAGATTCTCGATCCGGCCGGAGCGTTCGGCGGCGGGGATGAACTGGCTCGGCGGCACCTCGCCCTTTTCAGGGTGACTCCAGCGCGCCAGCGCTTCGGCGCCGATGATGCGGCCGCTCGCCATCTCGATCTTGGGCTGGTAGGCGACCCAGATCTCGTCGCGCTCCACCGCCTGGTCAAGCCGGGCGAGCAGCGACATCTTCCACTCGGCATCCTCGAGTTCGGCCGGATCGTAGGTCATCCAGCGGCGGCCCTCGGCCGCGGCGCGATCGGCGGCGACCACCGCGCTCGACACGCGCTGCACGAGCGACCGGCTCATGTCGGTATCGAGGCCGAAGGTGATGGACAGGTCGATCAGGCGGCCCGCCACTACGACGGGGCTGCGGAACAGCCCATGCAGCGCCATCAGCTGCTCGCCGACCAGCTCGTCGTTTGCGGTATCGGCCAGCCATATGAAAAGGCCGTCGTCCGCCTGGTAGATGGTGTCGCCGCCGGCACCGACGGTCAGACGGTTGGTGATCTGCTCGACCAGTTCCTTCTCGCAATCGGCGGGCAGCGAGGTGGTGACCTCGGCATAGTTGAGGATGCGCGCGACGACGACGGTCGGCACGATGCGCGGCGCGCTTTCTCGTAGCGCGTTGAGATTGGGCTGGCCGGATACGGCGTTGACCAAGCCCTTGTCGCGCATGGTCTGGCGTATATTGAACCACAAGCGGGTGAGCGAAGCGATGGTCAGCAGCGCGATCGCCGGCATGATCTGCAGGTAGATCTGCGCCCGATCCGCGCTCAACGGACCCACCAGCAGCAAGGCGAAACCGGCGCTCAGCAGGATGCGCGCTATCATGCGACGACGCATGAACAGGTAGCCGGCCGCGATGCAGGAGGCGAGCACCACAGGCAGGAGCCAGCCGGCATCAACCGGCTCGCCCTCGCGCAGCGTTTCGATCGCCGCTGCGTGAATATAGACGAGCGGCTGCTGCCCGAAGCCCGGCACCCCGTAGCGCAGCGTGTTCACCGTCTCGCCGATCAATACGTCGCGCCCGGCGACCCGCGACGGGCTCCACCGTTCGCCGAGGATGTCGGCGGCGCTGATCACCGGCAGCGCATGGAGGTCGACCGAATAGTCGATAGGGAAGGTGGTTCCGATCGGGCCGCTATGCCGGCTCATCACGCTGGCCAGCGAGGGGACCGGGCGTCCTGCCATCTTCACGCCATAAGGCGAATCGTAGACCATCCCGTCCCAGTTGACGAACAGATTGGTATTCCCGACGCTTGCCAGACGCAGCAGCCGCGCGGGAGGGAGCTCGACGCTGCTCTTCTCGGTCATGGGATCGAGAACGATCCGCGCGGGCAGCACGACATGCCCCCGCGCATCGGCCAGTGCCGATTCGAAATCCCGGTCTTCCACGGGATTGCCCTGCCCCCAGGGAAGGGCGGTGAGGCCGATATTCCGCGCGCCGGCCGCCTTGAGCCGGCGCACGAGGTCCGCATAGCGCGAGCGAGACCATGGTTGAGGGCCGAAGTTGGAGATGCTCTGGTCGTCGATCGTCACCAGCACCAGCTGGCCGCTGGGCGGATGGCTGCGCAGTTTGGCGCGTGTGATGCTGGCGTACAGCTCGAACGGACCCAATACGTTGATCGTCCCGCACAGCAAGGCGATACAGATCGCCGCTGCCAGAATCCGCAGATTCAGGCGATGGCCCGGAGATCGGCCCAAAGGCAGAGGCAGACGCATGGTTTTCTAGGCGTCAACCTCACACAATCACCTTATCAAATGGCAAACGCCGGCCCTTCGCAGGCAAAATTTCGCCTTTGGTCGAAGATGGCGGGCCGATGCCCCGGCGGTCTCGCCATGGCGGTGCGCGATGCGAAGAGGATGATTGACCCGCCCGGCATGACGAGGCATGGGAGCAGCAGCGCGGGTATAGCTCAATGGTAGAGCACTAGCCTTCCAAGCTTGTGATGCGGGTTCGATCCCCGCTACCCGCTCCACTTTCCGATATTTGTATATTCGTCGATGCTATTCGGCGATATCTTCAAGTAGTTCTTGCTAAAAATATTCTGTGCGGGCTGAAGAGCAGCGATCGCATTCGCGATCGATTAACCGAGTTCGCGCGATATTGTCGGTGTTATCGTGCAGGTGTCGGGCGGAAGACGGTAAACGTACCGTTCAGCGTCGCAAATTCTCGCTGAGCGACATCTCGCTGATCGCCTCGAAACGGCCGAGCGTGCAGCGCGTCGTCACCGGATCGCCGCCGACCCCGAACGCGCCGTCATGGTCGAGCAGTTCGAGCGTGTCGCCCTGGCAGAGCTTGTCCGGATCGGCCGACTTGAAGCGCAGCTTCGACACGTTGTTGACGTGGCCCAGCCCGTCGCACGGAGCGGGGAGATAGTTGCGATACGCCTTGCTGCCGCCCGCGTGGAGGATCAGCAGGCTGTCCGTCTCCGCCGTTTCGTCGCGGATGCCGTGCCGGCTGATGCACTGCTTGGCGCTATAGGGCGCATCGTTGTGCCGCGCCGTCGCGGGCAACGTGCCGAGAAGGGCGAGGGCGGCGCAGCCGGTGGCGATCACGATCCTGGTCATTCCTCGCTCCTCGTGCCGCATCGTTACAGTTTCATGTCAGGCCGGCGCCGGCGCATAGCGTGCGCGGCGATGATAGCTGCTCCATACCGGGATCAGCATGAATAGCGCCAGCGCCGCATTGCCCAGCACATAGGCCCCGCCCGCGCCGGTCAGGCCGAACAGGTGGCAGGCGGCCGCCAGCACGCCCAGATAGAGCGCCGTCGCCGCGATCTCCGCCGCCAGCGCCGCACGCTGCCGCCCGACCATGTAGAGCAGCGACTGCAGCGGGAACGTCGCCATCGAGATCATCAGCGCGAACATCATCAGGCTGAGCAGGCCGTAGGCGGCGAGATACTTCTTGCCGAACAGCCCGACGAACGGCTGCCCCCGAAGAAG
>BACX01000734.1 GCA_000333335.1 Sphingomonas-like bacterium B12
ACATCACCGCGCAGGTCGAGCAGGCCGAGGCGCTAGTCGAGCGGAAGGAGGGGCTGCGCCAGTCCCCAGAAGATGGAGACGCTGGGGCAGCTGACCGGCGGCGTCGCCCACGATTTCAACAACCTGCTCCAGATCGTGATGGGCAATCTGGACATGCTGCGCCGGCACCTGCCCGACGATCCGCCGCGCCTGCGCCGTTCCGCCGACAATGCCTTTGCGGGTGCCGAGCGCGCGGCGACGCTGACCCAGCGCCTGCTCGCCTTCGCGCGCCGCCAGCCGCTGGCGCCCAAGCCCGTCTCGCCCAACGCGCTCGTCGCGGGGATGAGCGACCTGCTCCACCGCACGCTGGGCGAGATGGTGACGGTGCGCACCGAGCCGGCCGACGAGGACTGGCTGATCGAGGTGGACGACAACCAACTCGAAAGCGCGCTGCTCAACCTTTCCGTGAACGCGCGCGACGCGATGCCGGCGGGCGGCACGCTGACGCTGGCGATCCGCAACCTGTCGCTCGCCGAGCCGATCCGCGGGCAGAGCGAGGTACCGGCGGGCGACCATGTGGTGATCGCCGTGTCGGATACCGGCGAGGGTATGGCGCCCGATGTGGTGGCGCGCGTCTTCGAGCCGTTCTTCACCACCAAGGAGGTGGGCAAGGGCACGGGCCTCGGCCTGTCGATGGTCTACGGCTTCGTCAAGCAATCGGGCGGCCACATCCATATCGCGTCGATGGAGGGCGCGGGCACCGAGGTGCGCATCTACCTGCCGCGCCTGCTCATCTCGCGCATGGCGGCGGCCGATGCGGCCGAGCCCAAGGGTGATCGGCGCGGTGGCGACGAGACGATCCTCGTCTGCGAGGATGACGAGGGCGTGCGCGCCAATTCGGTCGAGAGCCTGCGCGAACTCGGCTACGATGTGCTGGAGGCGGGCGATGCGCGCGAGGCGCTGGCTGTGCTGCAGGGCCGGTGCGGCAAGATCGACCTGCTGTTCACCGACGTCGTGCTGCCTGGCGGCATGACCGGATCGGACCTCGCGGTGCAGGCGCGCGTGAGTTGCCCGGATCTGCGGGTGCTGTTCACCACCGGCTATGCCCGCGACGCGATCGTCCATCACGGCCGGCTCGACGCGGGCGTGCAGCTTCTCCCCAAGCCCTTCGCCTTCGACGACCTCGCCGTGAAGGTGCGCGAGATGCTGGACGCCTAGGCCGGCAGGCGCATCAGCGCCTGTCCGGCACGGACTTCCTGGCCCGTTTCGACCAGCAGATCGAAGCCCTTCGGCGCGAACAGGATGATGGTCGAGCCATGCTCGAACCAGCCCATTTCCTCGCCCTTGGCGATGTGGGCCGTACAGGGGATGTTCCGCGATCCACGGTCACGGATATGCGGGCCGACATCGACGAAGGTGAAGCGCATCGACGCGACGAGGATCGCCGCCACCGGCACGATCAGCAGGGGATGGCCGCCGCGATCCAGCCGCGTCAGGATCGGCGCGCGCTCGTTGCGGCAGAACAGCCGCTCGACCTTCTTGAGCGCGATCGGGTTCACGTTCCAGGTGTCGCCGGAGATGTAGCGCATGTCCTCGACCGTGAGGTCGTGCGGCGCGTGGAAGCGGTGGTACATCGCCGCCGTGAGCCTGAGCGTGACGAAGGTGCCGTCGCGGAACGGCGCGCCGAGCGCCGCATCGCCGAGCAGATCCTCAAGTCCGTAGGGCATCCCCTTGGCCTGATAGAGCCTGCCATCCTCGACCCGCCCACACGCACCGACGATCGCGTCGGAGGGGCTGGCGAGGATATCGGGATCGGGATCGGCGGGCCGCGATCCGGGCTTGAGCGCGCGCGTGAAGGCATGGTGCAGGCTGCGGAAGCCGCTGTCGGCGGCGTCGGACAGGTCGACATCGCAGAAGGTCCGCCACAGTTTCAGCGACACGGCGCGCACCAGCGGCTGCTCGATCGGCGAGAGCCAGCCCATGAAGCGAGTAGCGAGGCCGCGCGGGATGCGGTTGGTCAGCAGGAAGTTCAGATTCTCCTGTGCGCCGATCCGGGCCAGCAAAGAGCGTCTTGTCATGATCGCGTCACCATTTCCGTGACTGTGCTGTCATCATGGAAGCCGCTCTCCCCATTACCGCCACGCCGATCCTGCTCACCGCCGCCGGCGCGCTCGCCGTAGCGCTCGGCGCCACCAAGGGCCATGCCCGATTGACGCTGTCGCGTGCCAAGCATCGCTCGCTCGCCGGCCATGCGCGGATGTCGCGCCGGGTGGCGGGCTTCATCCCGGCGTGGAGCTATGACGAGCAACGTTTCTTCCGCGCCGATAATCCGCCGGAGGAGATCGCGCGCCAGCGGCAGGCCGGCTTCGCGGCGCTCTCCGCGGTCTACAAGCAGCGGTTCGCGAAGACGGCGGCGCTGACGAAGGAGGCGGCGCAGGGCCTGTCCGACCTCCAGTTCACCGGCGCCTATCGCGTGCCCTTCCAGTTCAGCCGGATGGTGCGCGAGAACCTGTCCGCCGGCAGCTTCCTCGAAAGCTCGGACGGGGTGACGATCACCGATCTCGACGGCAACCGGCTCTACGATCTGGCCGGTTCCTACGGCGTCAATTTGCTCGGCTTCGACGCCTACAAGCGGATGATCGCGCAAGGGGCGGAACAGGTCGCCGATCTCGGGCCGGTGCTGGGCGCCTTCCACCCCGTCGTCGCCGACAACGTGCGGCGGCTGACGGCGATCTCCGGCCTCGACGAGCTGAGCTTCCATATGTCGGGCACCGAGGCGGTGATGCAGGCGGTGCGCCTCGCCCGCTATCATACCAAGCGCACCCACGCGGTGCGCTTCTGCGGTTCCTATCATGGCTGGTGGGGCGACGTGCAACCGGGCGTCGGCAACCCGACGCCCGCCGACTACACCTACACGCTCGCCGACATGAGCGATAAGAGCCTCAAGGTACTGGCGACGCGCAAAAACATCGCCTGCGTGCTGGTCAACCCGCTGCAGGGCCTCCATCCGAACAGCGGCGCGCCGGGCGACAACACGCTCGTCGACAGCAGCCGCAAGGCGCATTTCGACAAGGACGCTTACGGTGCCTGGCTCCGCCGGCTCGCCGAGGTGTGCCGCAAGGCCGGCATCGTGCTGATCTTCGACGAGGTTTTCGTCGGCTTCCGCCTCGCGCGCGGGGGCGCGGCGGAATATTTCGGGGTGAAGCCCGACATGATCACCTACGGCAAGACGCTCGGCGGCGGCCTGCCGGTCGGCGTGCTGTGCGGCAAGCACGATCTGATGAAGCGCTACCGCGACGACAAGCCCGTCGACATCTGTTTCGCGCGCGGCACCTTCAACTCGCACCCCTATGTGNGGGCGCGATGAACGCCTTCCTGCGCTCCT
>BACX01000733.1 GCA_000333335.1 Sphingomonas-like bacterium B12
AGGTGACGCGGCCCCGGTGCCGGATCGACGCCGCGCGCCTCGGCGACCGCGTTCGATCGGATCCAGCGGTTGCGATACCAGAGCGCCTCGCCATCCTCGATCGCGAGGCCGTGAACCATGCCGTCACCGGTGAACCAGTGGTAGGAGGCCGGGTTCGCCGCGATCGGGTTCGGCCCGATGCGCAGATAGCGACCGTTCAGCCCGGCGGGGATCGTGCCGATCACCTCCATCGAGGTCAGCGTCAGTTCGTCCTGCATCGGCGCGTGGATACCGGTGAGGAAAGGATTGCCGTCGGCAGGCGGCGCCATGCGCTTGCGGTTGAAGTCGGCCTGCGCCTCGGCGCCCTTCGTCACGGTATCGCGGATCAGGGTTTCGATCGTGCTTCCCATTGTCGCCTCCAATGTTTACGCTGTTACTATGAGCGCGAATGGTAACAGTGTCAACATAGAGAAAAAGCCCTATCATCATGGAGATCTGCGCGCGGCGCTGATCGCCGAAGGGCTGAGGCTGCTGGCCGAACGCGATGCCGATTCGCTGTCGCTGCGCGAGGTGGCACGGGGCGCCGGGGTCAGCGCCACCTCGGTCTACCGCCACTTCCCCGACAAGGAGGCGCTGGTGACCGCGCTCGCCCGCGAGGGGCTCTCGCAGCTCGGCACGGCGCAGCGCGCGGCCTCCGATGCGGCCGGCGGCGGCGATGCGGGCTTCGCCGCGACGGGCCGCGCCTATGTCCGCTTCGCGCTGGCCAATCCGGCGCTGTTCCGCCTGATCTTCGCCTCCCCCGCCCTCGCCCCAGAACGCGCCGGCGGCACATTCGAGTCCGAGGCGGACGCGCTGCTGCAAGCCCATGCCGCACGCGAGGCGGCGGCGCATGGCGGCGAGGCGGCAGTGCGCGCGGTGCAGGCCTGGGCGCTGGTCCATGGCCTCGCCATGCTGATGCTCGACGGTCAGATCCCGATGGACGAGACGCTGATCGATCGCGCGATCGGCCCTGACTGCTGACAGCTTGGCAAAACGGTCCGGCCGGGTGATAGTCCGACCATGCTGAACCTGATCTCGGTCCTGATCGGCCTCGTCGCGCTGGTGCCGGCGCTGGTCGCGTTCCTGCCGCTGTTCGGCTGGCTCTACTGGTTCATCCTGCCGATCGCGGTGGTCGGCCTCGGCGTCGGCGTGCTGTCGAACGGCAATGCGGGGCGCAACCTCAATCTCGTGGTGCTCGTCGTCGGGCTGGTGCGACTAGTGATCGGACACGGCATCTTCTGATCCTTCAGGGAGGGGGCCATGCGGACTATCAGAACGGCGATCGGGATCGCCTGCATCTTGGCGACGGCGACATCCGCACGGTCGGTGTCGCCGCACTGGGTCGCGGTGGGCGAGCATGTCGATGGCGGCGTGGTGGAGGTCGACGCCGCGCATATCGTGACGGCAGGCGGCCTGACGCGCGGCTGGTGGCGGATCGCGCTGGCCGAACCGCGCGCGGACGGCACGGCGCGCGAGCAGAATCTCGATGCGATCGATTGCGAGCGGCGGCTTACCACCTCGCTGGAGCAGATCCGCACCGATGCGGCCGGCGCGACGCTCGGCCATTCGCGCGAGGATGTCGATGCGGCGCTTCGCCGCCTGTCCCCCGCCACGCCGGGCACCACGGGCGAGATCGCCGATCGCGCGATCTGCCGGATGCGGCCGAAGCCGCCCCGCCGCTGATCGCTATCGATGGGGAAAGGGGCCGGTGGTGCTGCCGGGGAGGATTGAACTCCCGACCTCAGCCTTACCAAGGATGCGCTCTACCACTGAGCTACGGCAGCACGGCCCGGAACCGTCGATCGGCCAAGCCGGCGACGGAGGCCGGCCCTATGGAGAATGTGGACGGCCCCGTCAAGGCGGCTTGCGCGGATCGTGACGATCGTCTTACGCCGAAGCCATGACCGCCCAGACCGACCGCGAAAAGCGCCTCGCCGAGGCGCTCCGCCAGAATCTCCGCCGCCGCAAGGAGCAGGCGCGGGAGAAGGACGAGCCCGCGCCGCCCCAGCAGGATTAAAGCGGCGCGGTCGCCTGCTCCAGCCAGCCCTTCACCTCGGCCGGCACCAGCGGGCCGATTTCGCGCAGCACACGGGCATGATAGGCGTCGAACCACGCGCGCTCCGCCGGTGACAGCATCGCGACATCCACCAGCCGCCGGTCGATCGGCGCCAGCGTGATCGTGTGGAAGCCGAGCAGCTTCTTCTCCGCACCCTCGACCGCGCGATCCTGCACCAGCACCAGATTCTCGATGCGGATGCCATAGGCGCCGGTCTTGTAGTAGCCGGGTTCGTTGGAGAGGATCATGCCGGCGCGCAGCGGCTCGTCGCCGCCGGGCTGGCCGTTGGGCGTGGCGATGCGCTGCGGCCCCTCGTGGACCGACAGGTACGATCCGACGCCGTGGCCGGTGCCGTGCGCGTAATCGAGGCCGACCTCCCACAGATATTGCCGCGCCAGCGTATCGAGCTGCGTGCCGCGCGTGCCCAGCGGGAAGATCGCGCGGGCGAGCGCGATATGGCCCTTGAGCACGCGGGTGAAGCGATCCTTCATCTCAGGTGTCGGCTCGCCGATCGCGATGGTGCGGGTGATGTCGGTGGTGCCGTCGGCATACTGGCCGCCCGAATCGACGAGGTAGAGCGAGTTCTGCTCGATCGGCAGCACCGTCTTCTCGGACACCCGGTAATGCACCACCGCGCCGTTCGGGCCGGCGCCCGAAATGGTGTCGAACGACAGATCCTTGAGCGCCCCCGTCTCGGCACGGAAGGACTCGAGCTGGGCAGCGGCGGTCAACTCGTCCTGCCCACCCTTGGCCGCGACGGTATCGATCCAGTGCAGGAAGCGCGTCACCGCCGCACCGTCCCGAACATGGGCCACCGTCGTGCCGGCGATCTCGACCTCGTTCTTGATCGCCTTGGGCAGGATGGTGGGATCGCGCGCCTCCGTCACCGTGGCGCCGGCGCCCTTCAGACGCTCGAAGATGGCGGCGACGGCGCGATTGGGATCGACCGAGACCTTCTTGCCCGACAGCCCCTCCAGCGCGCCGGCGAAGGCATCGCGCGGCTGGATCCGCACCGAATTGCCGAGATGCTGGGCGACCGCCTCGTCCACCTTCTCGGGATCGACGAACAGGTCGGCCGTCGCATCCGAATTGATCAATGCATAGGCCAGCGCGACCGGCGTGCGGCTGACGTCGGTGCCGCGCACGTTGAACGCCCAGGCGATCGAATCGAGCGCGGAAAGCACCACCGCGTCGGCACCCTGCGCGTCCAGCCATTCGGCGACATCGGCCCGCTTGGCCGCCGCCGACTGGCCGGTCAGCGCGTCGGGCTGCACGACGAGGCGCGCGTCGGAAGGGAGCGGCTGATCCGGCCACACTGAATCGATCGGGTTGGTCTCGACCGCGACCAGTTCGGCACCGCGCGCGGCGAGCGCCTTCGTCGCCGCATCGACCCAGCCTTTGGTGTGCAGCCACGGATCGTAGCCGATCCGCCCGCCCTTGGGTGCATGGTCCTTCAGCCAGGCCGAGACCGAGGTCTCGGGCACCGACTGATAGCTCCACTGATCGGCGGAGACCTGCTCGCGCACCTGCAGGGTGTAGCGGCCGTCGGTGAAGATCGCGGCCTCTTGCGGAAGCACCACGGCAGTGCCGGCGGACCCCTCGAACCCGGTCAGCCAGGCGAGGCGCTGGGCGTAGGCACCGACATATTCGGACATGTGCTCGTCGGTGAGCGGAACGACGAAGCCGTCGAGACGGCGGCGGGCGAGCTCGTCGCGCAGGGCGGCGAGGCGATCGGCATAGCTAGACATGAAGGCCTCAATAGACCCGTTCGCCGGCCGGGTGAAGGCCGGCGCGGGCGCTACCGGTGCTGGATCAGCTCCGCGCGAACTTCGCCAGAACGCCCACGATCGCAAGTCCCGTCACGGGCAAAGTCGCCAAAGCTATGACCAGCATCAAATTCTCTCCCAGAAATATTATTATGTGCTGCAGGTTTCTAGCAAAACCCCGTCAAGTCAAGCCCCCGCTGTTCGGGGCGGATGCTTGCGCGGGACAGCCGGATACGAAGGCGCGCACGCCCGCTTGCGCAGCGCTCCGGCGATGCCCACAAGACGGGCCATGATCGATCCCGCCAAGCTCCCCGCCCCGCCGCTCGCGCCCCGCAATCCCCACAGCTACCAGCGGCACGGCCAGACCGTTTCCGAAGACTATTTCTGGCTGAAGGATCCGGGCTACCCGAACGTCACCGACGAGGGCGTTCTCTCCTACCTGAAGGAAGAGAATGCCTATTTCGAGCAGGCGATGGCGCCGGTGCGGCCGCTGGTCGACACCTTGTTCGCCGAGATGAAGGGCCGCATCAAGGAGGATGACAGCTCGGTGCCGCGCAAGGACGGCGACTGGGATTATTGGTGGTCGTTCGAGAAGGGCGCGCAATATCGCCGCTGGATGCGCCGCCCGACGGGCACGAACGAGCCGGGACAGGTGATCCTCGACGAAGCGGCCGAGGCCGAGGGCAAGGAGTATTTCCGGCTGGGCGCGCTGGCGGTCAGCCCCGACGGAAAGCTCGCGGCCTGGTCGTCGGACAGCAACGGGGCCGAGCGCTTTACCCTGCGCATCCGCGATCTCGCGACGGGTGCGGACATCGAGACGGTCAGCAGCGTCGTCAACGGCGGCGTGGTGTGGTCGGCCGGATCGGACGCGGTCGCCTATACCGAGGTCAACGACAATTGGCGCACCTTCCGCGCCCGCCTCCACACGCTCGGCAGCGATCCGGCGGGCGATCCGACGCTCTACGAGGAGAAGGAGGATATCGGCTTCAACGTCCATGTCGGCCGCACGCAGGACCGGCAGTGGATCGTGCTGGGCACCAACGATCACGAGACCAGCGAAGTCCGCCTCGTCCCCGCCGCCAACCCGACCGCCGAGCCGCTGCTCATCGCGCCGCGCAAGGCGAAGCGTCAGTATGGCGTCGACTCGGCGCACGGGAAGCTCTGGGTCCACACCAACGACGACCACATCAACTTCCGTGTCGCGGTCGCCTCGCCCGAGGCTCCGGACCAATGGGAGACGGTGATCGCCGGATCGGATCAGGTCTACATCCGGGGCCTCACCAGCTTCGCCCAGCATCTGGTGATCGAGGAGCGGGTCGACGGGCTCGACCAGATCCGGCTGCGCACCTACGCGGGCGACGAGCATCGCGTCGCCTTTCCGGAGGCGAGCTACACCGCCTCGCTCGGCACCAATCCGGAGTTCGATTCGCCGGACTTCCGCATCGGCTACGGATCGATGGTCACGCCGGACACGGTGTACGAATACGACCCCGCCGCGCGCAGCCTCACAACGCTCAAGGTGCGCGAGGTGCCGTCGGGCTACGACGCCTCGCTCTACGCGACCGAGCGGCTGATGGTGCCCGCGCGCGACGGTGTGCAGATTCCGGTGTCGGTGGTGTACCGCAAGGATTTCGCGAAGGACGGCGCCAAGGATGGAAAGGGGGGCCCGCTCTACCTCTACGCCTATGGTGCTTACGGCATCGCCATCCCGCCGAGCTTCTCGACCGACCGCCTCTCGCTGCTCGATCGCGGCTGGGCCTGCGCCATCGCGCACATCCGGGGCGGCGACGATCTCGGCTACGGCTGGTATCTCGACGGCAAGGCGGAGAAGCGCTGGAACACGTTCCACGATTTCTCCGACGCCGCGCAGGGCCTGATCGACGCCGGCTTCGCCGCTCCCGGCCGCATCGCCATCCAGGGCGGATCGGCGGGTGGCGAGCTGATGGGTGTCGTCGCCAACACCGATCCCGCTTTGTGGGGCGCGGTGGTGGCGGACGTGCCGTTCGTCGATGTGCTCAACACCATGCAGGACGAGAGCCTGCCGCTGACGCCCGGCGAATGGCCCGAATGGGGCAACCCGATCACCGATCCGGCGGCGTTCGACCTGATCCGCAGCTATTCGCCCTACGATCAGGTCTCCGCGCAGGCCTATCCGCCGATGCTGATCACCGGCGGTCTCAACGATCCGCGCGTGACCTATTGGGAGCCGGCCAAGTGGGCGGCGAAGCTGCGCGTCACCAAGACGGACGCCAACCCGCTGCTGCTCAAGATCAACATGGGCGCGGGGCATGGCGGCAAGTCCGGCCGCTTCGATTCGATCACCGAGCGGGCGGAAGCGTTCGCGTTCATGATCGAGGCGCTGGGGTGACGCGCCCCGTCTTTGAGATGGGGTTCGAGGCGACGGCGGCCGAGATCGACGAACTCGGCCACGTCAACAATGCCGCCTGGGTGCGCTGGATCCAGGATGTCGCCACGGCGCATTGGGCCGCCACCGCCGATCCCGCGCATGTCGAGGCCTATGTCTGGGTCGTGGTGCGCCACGAGATCGACTATCTGCGCGGCCTCGGCCCCGGCGGCACGGTGACGGCGCGGACGTGGGTGGGTGACGCGCCCACCGGCGCGCGCTTCGATCGCTTCGTGGAGTTCGTCGGCGAGGGCGGCAAGCCACATGTCCGGTCACGCACGACATGGGCGATGCTCGATCGCCACACCGGCCGGCCTCTGCGCATCCCGGCGGAGGTGGCGGCGCCGTTCCTGTGATTTTGGGGTTGCGCATCGCAACCCGAGGCTGTGTATACGATTCCGCGACTGGGGCCGGGGGGCCATGCTCGCGCCTGTATCGCTGACGAGGACTCCCCCCGATGCTTGCACGATTCCGCCTGCCCCTTCTCGCGCTCGCGACCGCGATCGCGCTCCCCACGATGGCCTCCGCGCAGGACAAGCCCGGCAAAAGCGACGACAAGTCCGCGATCGCCAAGGGCCACCAGCAGGACAAGGACGACGACGCGCAGGCCGGCTGGGTGAAGGCGCCGGTGATGGAGCAGGCGTCCGTCACGCACCATGTCGCGACCACCCATGCGGGCGCGATGAAATACACCGCCACCGCCGGCACGCTCACCATCCGCGACGACGATGCCAAGCCGATCGCCTCGGTCTTCTACGTCGCCTACACCGCCGACGGCGTGAAGGATTACAAGCGCCGCCCGGTCACCTTCTTCTACAATGGCGGCCCCGGCTCCTCGACGCTGTGGCTCCACATGGGCAGCTTCGCGCCCGAGCGCGTGCAGACCGCCAACCCCGAATATATCAAGCCCGCGCCCTATGCCTTCGGCCCCAATCCGGAGACCCTGCTCGACAAGACCGACATGGTGTTCGTCGACGCCATCGGCACCGGCTATTCGCGTGCGCTGGGCGACAAGAAGGACAAGGATTTCTGGGGCGTCGATCAGGATGCCGACGGTTTCGCCCGCGCGATCATGCGCTACGTCACCAAGAACGCGCGCTGGCAGAGCCCCAAGGTGATCTTCGGCGAAAGTTACGGCACCACGCGCACCGGAGCGCTCTCCTATCTGCTGCAGGATCGCGGCATGGCGCTGAACGGCGCGGTGATCCTCTCGTCGATCCTCAACTACGGCATCCGCCAGCCGGGCTTCGACCAGATCTACATCAACTATCTGCCGAGCTTCGCGGCGACCGCCTGGTATCACCACAAGCTCGCCAACCCGCCCGCCGACGTGGCGACCGTGGTGGAGCAGGCACGGCAGTGGGCCGCCGGCCCCTATGCGGCGGCGCTGGCGCAGGGTTCCGCGCTCGATCCGCAGACCCGTGCGCAGATCGCGCAGCAGATGTCGGCGCTGACCGGCCTCTCGCCGCAATTCATCCTCGATGCGAACCTGCGCATCGATCTCTCCCGCTTCCAGAAGGAGCTGCTGCGCGACCAGCGGCTGACCGTCGGCCGCTACGACAGCCGCTACACGGGCATCGACGCGGATGCCGCCGGCGAGCGGCCCGAATATGACGCGTCCGATACCGCCATCTCCGGCGCGTTCATCGGCAGCTTCAACGACTATATCCAGCGCGAACTGAACTACCGCACCGACATGCCCTATCGCGTCTCCGCCTATGGCACGGACGGCTTCAAGTGGGACTGGACGCACGACGCGCCGGGCGGCGGCCGCGGCAAGCAGACGGCGCCGGACGTCGCGGTGGATATCTCGGCGGCGATGCGCACCAACCCGTATCTCCACCTGCTGTCGCTCAACGGCTATTACGACATGGCGACGCCGTTCTTCGGCACCGAATACGATCTGCACCACATGGGGCTGCAGCCGGCGCAGGCGCAGAACATCGCCTTCCGTTACTATCCGTCGGGCCACATGGCCTATCTGAATCCGGACGCGCTGCGCGCCATGCACCGCGATCTCTCGGCCTGGTACGACGAGATCGTGGCCAGCGCGTCGAGCGCCACACCGCCGACCGCGCCCGCCATCTCGCGCGGCCACGCCAAGGGCAACGGCCCGAACTGAGGGCTATCCCGGTTCTGCGTCGCTCACCCGGAGCGGCGCAGATCCGGCGTCAGCACGCCGCCGAGAGAACGGCGCGGACGCCCTGATGCTTCACGTCGTAGGTGAGCTGCGCGTGCAGGCTCTTCGCCATGGCGCGGATCACCTTGGTGCCGAGACCGGTGCCCTTGGGCTTGGCGTCCGCCTCGATCCCGCAGCCGTCATCCTCGACCTTGAGGAGGAAGCGATCCTCGCCGTCCCAGGTAAGCGCGATGCGGACCTCACCGGCCCCGTTGGCCGGATAGGCATATTTGCAGGCGTTGGAGACCAGCTCGTTGACGATCACGCCCAGCGACACGGCGCGGTCGGTCTTCATGCGGATCGGCTCGCTCGCCAGCGTCAGCACGCGGGGCGCGGCGGGCGTCGACCAGGTTTCCTGCAGTTCGGCGACCAGAGCCGCCAGATAATCGTCCAACGCCACAGTATCGACGCTATCGCCCGTATAGAGCCGGCGATGAACCTGCGCGATCGCCTGGATACGACGCTGCACGTCATTCAAGGCGTTCTTCGCCACCTCGTCGGGCAGCGCCGCCGATTGCATGTGGACGAAGGCGGAAACCAGCTGCAGCGAATTGGCGACGCGGTGGTTCACCTCCTTGAGCAAGGTTTCCAGCCGCGCGTTGGAATGGCGCAGCTCTTCCTCGGCCTGCGACTTGGCGGCTTCGAGCCGCTGCTTCTCGCGCGCCTGCTGGAAGGCCGAGCCGAGCAGTGCGAAGAAATCCTCGCCGATCGACTTGATCACATAATCCGCCGCACCCGCCTTGAGCGCGGCGACCGCGATACGGCTGTCCTCCGATCCGGTGACGTAGACCACCGGCGGCGGACTGGGCAGCGCGCGGATCTGGGCGAGCGTCTCGAGCCCGTCCTGCCCCGGCATGAAATGATCGACCGCGATCAGATCGAACCCGCCGAGCGCCGCCTTGGCCACGCCCTCCGCGCCGCTCTGCGCGGTATCGACCGTGCAGCCCATCCGCTCGAGCGTGCGCGACGCCAGCCGGCACAGGCCGGCATCGTCGTCGATATAGAGGACGCGGGCGCCTTCCATGCGGGGCGTCAGGCCTCCGGCTCGATGTCAGGCACCTGAATGACCGCCAGGAACAGGCCGAGCTGCCGGATCGCGGTGGCGAAATTCTCGTAGTCCACCGGCTTGGTGATGTAGACGTTGGCGCCGAGATCGTAGCAGCGCTGGATCTCGACCTTGTCGTCGGTGGTGGTCAGCACGATCACCGGGGTGCGCTTGAGCGGGTTACCATCGGCCTTGATCTTCTGCAGAATGTCCGTCCCCGACATGTCCGGCAGATTAAGATCGAGCAGGATCAGCGCCGGGCCGTTGAGCGCGGGACCATCGGGCGCCTCGTAGAGATGCGCCAACGCCGAAGTGCCGTCGGTGAAATGCTTGATGTCGTTCGAGATGCCCGCGCGGCGGATGTTCTTCTCGATCAGGCGGGCATGGCCCTCGTCGTCCTCGATCATCACGATGGTGACGGGCTGGTGGGCGTTCATGGGTCTATCCTTGGATTGTGACGGGTTGCACGGGGAGGCTGAGCGTGAAGGTCGCGCCCTCCCCGAGCGCGGACTTGCAGCTGATGAAACCACCGAGCCTGTACGCCAGCGCGCGGACATGAGCGAGGCCTATTCCCTCGCCGGGCTGGTCCTGCTGGCCGGATCGGCGGAACAGATCGAAGATGCGGTCGTGGTCGCGTGGATCGATGCCGCGGCCGTTGTCGGCGACCGCGATGTCCACCCGGCCCCGTTCCGTCGCGGCGGAGATGATGATGCGGCCCGGCACGCCCGGCTTCGGATATTTGACCGCATTCTCGACGAGGTTGGAGAGCATCTGCTCCACCGCGAGGCGATCGGCCACCACAGACGGCATCGGCCGCTGTACCGTGATGGTCGTCCCAAGCTCGTCCAGCCGGTGCTGCAGCGAAGCGACGATGGCGTCGGCCAATTGACCGAGATCGATCCGCTCGGGCGTCAGCACGCGCTTGCCTTCGCGCGAGAGGCGCAGGATCGCGTTGATCAGGCGGTCCATCTTCTGTGTCGAGGTGCGGATGAAGCCGATGGATTCGGGCAGGTCCTCGCGCGCCGCGACGGCCGCATCCTTGTCGAGCAGGTCGGGCGCCTCCGCCTCCACCTTGTCGACCAGCGCACGCAACGGGCCGGTCGCCGCCTCCAGCTCTCCGGTGAAGCCCATCACGTTGACCAGCGGCGAGCGCAGATCGTGGCTGACGATGTAGGCGAAGCGCTGGATTTCCTCGTTGGCCCTGCTGAGGTCGCGGGTGCGTTCCTCGACGCGATCCTCCAGCTCGTCGGCGAGTTGCTGCACCTCTTCGCGCGATGCGACGAGATTGCCGGTGTAGCGGCGCAGCACGAGAATCGAGAAGATCGCCGTCGCCACCGCCAGCGTGCCCGCGAAGGCCAGCGCGTAGAACAGGATGCGCACCGCCTCGCGCTGGGCCTCGATGCGAGGCTGGAGAAGGCGGTTTTCCTCGTCGAGCATCGCCGCCGTGGTCTCGCGGAGCTGGCGCGTGATCCCGAGGCTCTGGTCGTGATTGAATATGGCGATGGCCAGCGCCGGATCGCGATCCACCAGCATGATCGATCGCGACAGCAGCCCCAGATGGGTGATGGTCAGCTGCTCGATGTCTGCGATATTCTGCCGCTCGACCGGATTGTCGACGGTCAGTCGCTTGATCTCGGCGATCAGCGGGGCCTCGCCCCTCACCGTCGCGATGAAGGTGCGCTTGGTCTGCGGATTGCGCGTCAGCAGATAGCCGCGCCGCGCCACCTCCAGCCGCTCGATAAGAACCCGCAACGTGGAAACCCGGCGCTCCACCTCATAGGTGTGTTCCACCCAGGTGGCATGTTCCTGCGCGCGCATGACGAACCAGCCGGCCGTGCCCGCCGATCCGATCAGCGCGACGAACGCCAAGGCCATGCACGCCAGAACGAACCGGCTGACCGAGCGCTCCGAGCGCAAAAGCGGGATCGTCCAGCCGCGTGCCACGCACAGCCGTTATCAAGCCCCCCGGCAAAAGCAATTGATCTCGATCAGGATGGTATGTTGCATCCCTGCACATGTGTGACGGTCGTCACCGAACCGTAACATTTCCATCACGGACGAGTCACGGTGCGAGACTACCGGCTCCCTCGAAGGCCCGCGAGCGGCGGGCTCTCGAAAGGGGCTTTTCATGACCAGCAAATTCAACCTGCTCGCGGGTGCGAGCGTGGGTATCGCCATGATTGCGGCCGGCCCGGCGCTTGCCAAGCCGGTGAAGCACAAGGCGCACAAAGCCGTTGCGCGCAGCAATTCCCAGAACGCCGAGATCGAAGCGCTCAAGGCGCAGGTCGAGGCGCTGACCGCGCGCCTCGATGCGCAGGAGCAGAATTCGGCGCAGGCGACCGCCGCGATCAACAATGCGCAGAGCACCGCTGCCGCCGCCCAGGCGACCGCGACCCAGGCGCAGACCCAGGTCACCGCCGCGCAGGCCGCTGTCCCGGGTGAGGTGAAGACCCAGCTCGCCGCGATGCCGAAGCCCAAGAACGCCTGGGCGAACGACACCGTCATCTCGGGCCGCATGTATTTCAACGCCTCGACCATGACCCAGAAGGTCAACGGCGTGAAGACCACCGGCGGCACCGCCGGCAACGGCACCGGCTTCGACATCAAGCGCTTCTATCTCGGCATCGATCACACGTTCAGCCCGATCTTCGCGGCGAACCTGACGATGGACATCTCGAACGTCGTCGGCTCGACCTCGAACTACAATTTCAACGCCAACTCGGCGACGGCGCCTGCGAACTCGACCGCCCTGGTCGGCCGCGGCTTCTACGTGAAGAAGGCCTACCTGCAGGCGAAGCTGAACCCGGCCTTCATCATCCGCCTCGGCGCGGCCGATCTGCCGTGGGTTCCCTACGTCGAGAACCAGTATGGCTATCGCCATATCGAAAACGTCCTGATCGACCGCACCAACTTCGGCACCTCGGCCGATTGGGGTGTCCACGTTCTCGGCGATCTCGCCGGCGGCCTGCTGAGCTACCAGTTCTCGGTCGTCGACGGCGGCGGCTACCGCAACGTGAAGGTCACCAAGTCGGTCGACTTCGAAGGTCGCGTCTCGACCTCGTACAAGGGCTTCTACGCGGCCGCCGGTGGCTATAGCGGCAAGCGCGGCAACGACACCCAGGGCGCCGTGATCACGCTCTCGCCGGGCGTCACCCGCGATGTCCGCACCGCCACCCGCATCGACGGCCTGGTCGGCTACAAGAGCAAGCTGTTCGGCATCGGCGGCGAATATTTCCACGCCAAGAACTGGAACAACACCAACACCGTCGCGACCGACAAGGCCGATGGCTGGTCCGTGTTCGGCAACGTGAACTTCGCCAAGACCTGGAGCGTCTTCGGTCGTTACGACTGGATCAAGCCGAACAAGACCACCAACGACGATTTCAAGCAGCATTATTTCAACGCTGGTCTGCAGTGGGAGCCGGTCAAGATCGTCGACCTGGCGATCGTCTACAAGCCTTGCCGGTGCCGCCATCGCAAATGTGCCGGTCAGCAAGGTGGTGGCCAGCACCGCCGTGACTAACTTA
>BACX01000732.1 GCA_000333335.1 Sphingomonas-like bacterium B12
CATGCATATCGCGAGCGGTGTTGTCGCGAGGGCTCCGCCTGAGGATCTCGGCCCGCTCCTCGTCGATATCGCGGCCCTCACCGATGGCGTCGAGATCGCCCTCGATATTCTGCACATGTATTTCTACCGTGATCGCGAGGAGGGCCGTGTCCGCCACCCGTCGTTGATCGATGTTGGCAGGGATCTGCTCGTTCGCGCCGATTTCAGCAAGAAGGGCATGCTCCGCGATTTTGGCCTTCGGACCTGCATCCGGGTCTGCTGTGCCGGGACGGACGGCGAGAGCACCGCCCGTACCGTATGCGAGCACATCCGGTCCGCGATGGAGACCGTCTATCTCTCGATCCAGGATCTGAGCTACGTTCTGAAGGGGTTGTTCGAGAACCAGCCCCTCGTTGCGCTCGACGTGTTCCTGCTCCCCGGCACTGCAAAGAAAATGCGGGTCTTCGAGATGGAATATGGGATGGGAAGCCCGATCGAGGACATGGATCCCACCATCCTCCGGCAATGGGCGGATCGCGACGGGGCGCGGCGCTACCCGCTGCTCGGACGGTCCCTGCCGATGTTCAACCGCACGCGTGACGACGAGGACAACGAGTTTTCGCCGCTCTTCCTTGAGATATTGAGCCATGCGCCGAACAAGAAAGAATTCCTCGGCGACTTCTGGATGCGCCTCCATCCCCATAGCTGGAGTGGTTCGCTGGCCGACATCCTCTACAAGCGGAAGCGGCAACTGCTGACGCTGCATGAAGTCGCGGACGCGGACGTGTGCGCCTGGGTCGAGGAAATGCTGCCTGAGATCGACCGCTGGATCGAAAGCGAGCGCAATCGCGAACGAGGCGGCGAAGAGAGCTTTGAATGATCGTCCGGAGTGTTACCGGCGTATAGGTTGACAGGTCAAAATGCGAATGTCCCGAAATCTGTATCAGGCATCCACTGATTACACCGCGCCTTGCGCTGGCGAATGACTGCTATTCTTGATCGATTTCCCGGAAGCTGTCAGCCTTCAATCGGCCAGGTGCGGGCATCCTGAGGCAGCATCCTGGGCTGGATCGAGCAACGTGACCGAAGGGCAGGGCACCTCTGCCGCCTGCCCGAAACTGGCCAGTCCGCAACCGCTCAAGATTGGCATAGTGAACTGCCCCGCATCGCGCTCCTACTCAAGTTTTATGCCACAGCAGCTGATTCGTGCCCGAGGCTTCTTGGGGCGTCCGGTTTTCGCGGCGCCGTCTCGGCCCGCGAGGTAGCATAACAGCCCAGACTGAATGGGCATGAAAGTGGGCATACGTCCGGCATTCCCGGAGTAAGTGACTGAGAAACGTGGATTTATGGCGGAGACGGAGGGATTCGAACCCTCGGTACGGTTTCCCGTACGACGCTTTAGCAAAGCGTTGGTTTCAGCCACTCACCCACGTCTCCGAGCTGCGGCGTGCGGGCGGCTATAGCGAGCGTTTTTCGGCTGCACAACTGGGTCCAGCGCGGCGAAGCGTGCCTTCGTTGAGTCGTGCTGTGGGAACGGCCCGGCGCGTTCATTGCGCGGCAAGGCGCTTCGCGGTTAACCAGTGCCGGACTTTTCGGGGGAGCACAGCATTTCCATGACCACCATCGCCCGCCGGATCGCGGCACCCGTTGCACTCGCCGCCGTGCTGGCGCTCGCGGCCGCGCCGGTCTGCGCGCAGATTCGCACGGTCGATCCATCCTCCTCTCAGGCGCACAGCGATCTCGCGCCGGCCGGCAGCGGCCAGCCCGAGACCAGCGGCACCCAGCCGCCGCCCGAGAGCGATTACAACGCCCCCCCGCCTCCGCCCGCCTCCGCGCCTTCGGGCGATGAACGCTCGGCCCCGCCCGCGACCAACGCGTCGCGCGCGCCGGACAACCAGACGTTCGAGGAGCATGATGTGCTCGACGCGGCCGAGGGCGTGTTCGGGCGCGGTGCGGAAGGCCTCGCCCGGATGATCGAGCGCGTGCTCAAGGATCAGGGCCGCCCGACTGCCTATATTTCGGGTCGCGAGGCCAGCGGCGCCTTTGCCATCGGCCTCAAATACGGTTCCGGCGTGCTGCATCACAAGATCGAGGGCGATCGCCCGGTCTATTGGACCGGCCCGTCGCTGGGCTTCGACATCGGCGGCAACGCGTCGAAGGAGTTCATCCTCGTCTACAATCTGTACGACAGCCAGGATCTCTATCACCGCTTCCCGGCGGCCGAGGGCACGGCCTATTTCGTCGGCGGCTTCACAGCGAGCTATCTGCGCCGCGGCGACGTGGTGCTGATCCCGATCCGGCTCGGCGTCGGCTGGCGGCTGGGCGCGAACGTCGGCTACATGAAGTTCACCCCGCAATCGAAGCTGATGCCGTTCTGAAGCCCCTGTCCCATCGCGGCACATCGCGACGGGGCGGGTTCAGCGCGGGTTCAACCGGTTGAGATAGAATGACATCTCAAGTGGCGGCGCGCGCCCTGCGTGGCCGCTCGGGAGATGGGCAATGGAACGGGTATCCAAACTGCGCCGGATCGGCGCCGCGGGGCTTGCACTGGCCGGCGCGCTGGCGCTCGGCGGCTGCGTCGACGACGGCTATGGCTATGGCGGCGCTTATGCAGGCGGCGGCTATTATGGCGGATCGCCTTATTATGACGGCGGCTGGGGCGGCGATTATTACGGCGGCTGGCCGAACTACGGCTGGTACGGCGACTATTATTATCCGGGCAACGGCTATTTCGTCTACGATCGCGGCGGCCATCGCCACGACTGGAACGGGCCTGGCGGGCATGGCTGGCACGGCCGTCCGGGCAATGGCGGTTGGCATGGCGGCGGCGGCGGCGGCCACCATGGCGGCTGGCACGGCGGCAACGGACCGGGCAATCCGCCAGGCGGCAATCAGGGTGCAAACCCCGGCGGCCATCAGGGCGGATGGCATGGCGGCGGAAATGGCGGATGGCACGGCGGCTCCGGCGGCGCACATTCCGGCCCGCCACCGGGCGGCGGCCACTTTGGCGGCAATTTCGGCCATTCCAGCCCGCCGGGCGGCGGCCGCCATCATTGACCGATACGCCGCGCCGCCTCAGGGCGCGCGGCGGACCGGCACGGGTGCATTGCACAGATCGACGGCGCCCGCCGGCCTGACGAAGAAGGCGTCCCGCCGGGTGGCCCGCGCACCGACATAGGCCGCGAAGGCCGGCGCATCGCTGCGCATCGCCTGATAGCGCGGGCGATCGGCGGCCGGCACGTCCGACGCCACGCGCGCCCGCACGATCCCGGTGCGCTGCGCCGGATCGGTATAGAAGCCCAGATCGCCGGTGCCGCGCGGCAACGCCGTCATCGCCTCGATCCCCTCGATCACGCGCCCGACAACGGTGATGTTGCGATCAAGGTGGCGCGGTGCCTGCCCGATCACCGTATAGAGTTCGGCGCCCGTGCCCGTGTCCGGCGGCATGTCGCGCCCGACGCCGACCATGCCGTAGCAATGCGGCAGCCACGCGCTCTTGCCGTCGCTCGCCACGGGCCAGCCATCGGCATCGCCCACCTCGGCCGCATAGGCATCGCGGAACCCGAGCGGACGGATCGCCAGCCCCGCGCGGGGCCGTTCATATTCGGCGGGCAGATGCGCGGCGACGCCTGCGGGCAGCGGCTTCTTATCGTCCGCTCCGCCCCACTGGACGACATAATTGTCCTGCACGCGCACGATCGCATTGCCGTCGAACCAGTGGCCGCGCACCAGAGCGCGGATATTGGCGACGTGCGCCGGCGCGAAGGCGGGGGCGAGCTCGATCGCGACATGGCCGCCATTGGCGAGGTCCATCAGCACCAGATTGTCAGGATCGATCGCGCGCCAGGCGCTGGCGGGCGCCGCCGCGATGATCTCGCCGGGCGACTGGATCGCGGGCGGCGGTGCGGCGGCAAGAAGGGCGATAAGCGGGATCAGGGCGGTTCGGCGCATGGCGGCGATGCTGCCACAGAGCTTCGGCTTGCGGAAGCCGCGCGATGCCGCTAGGCAGCGCCGCCTAACGGAGCGGTGGCCGAGTGGTCGAAGGCGCACGCCTGGAAAGTGTGTAGGGGTCCAAAGCTCCTCGAGGGTTCGAATCCCTCCCGCTCCGCCAGACCACGACAGAATCATCCCTCGTCGGCGAAGAAGCCGATGTAGCCAGCGCCCGACGCGCAAAGCCGGCCCTCGGCATCGGCATCCCGCAACATCGCCAGCGTGCTTGTCCGATTGCTGACGACGGACCAGCGCCCCCCTGTATCGACTTCGCCCATCGTCGCGCGGGCTTCCCGAAGCGCCGCCACCAGATCGTCGGGCGAAGGCGCATGCACCGCATAGCCTTCGTTCCAGAGCGCTGCGCTTCTCGTTCCGAGCAGCATTGCCGCCCCAGCCTTCACCGGGGCATCGCCTTGCGTCGCGGCCTGGTGGGCCGCGATCAGCTTCCGGACGTCGTCGTCCGCCGCGACGCCGTCACACAGAAGCAACGGGCGATCATCGGCCCAGGCCTCCGGCGGGCAGAGCTTGTTTTCGATGCGCAGCGGGACATGCGGCGCGATCTCGGCGGGATAGATGCGGCACACGCGAGGGCGATCGGCATAATTGCCGCAGCGCATGTCGGCCAGCAGATGCGGGCACGCGCCCTCGTGCCGGGCAACGAGGATCACCGCAACGCGGATCGGCAGCCCTCCGCTTAACGCCGGGAAGGAGCGGTCATGTCGAAAACGGGCGGCGATGTCCTCGGGCGGATCGGCGGACAGGGACGGCAACGCGTCGCAGAGCAGCTGCACGTCGTGGCCCCGCCCGGCCCAGACGATCGCCTCATCGACGCTGAGCGGCAGCCGCAGATCGTGGCAGCATCGGCCACATTGCGTGCAATCGAACCGGATATCCATTCCGCCCCTCCTGTGGTGGGGCTACGTACCAGTGACCGTGCGCGTTACAGGCACTGGCAGACATATCTGCCGCGACCAACGTCTGGATCTGCGGATCGCGCTTCCCATATGGAGGTGCCCCGAACAGGAGTTCCCCCATGGCAGCCCAGCCCGTCCTGGTCCCCGGCCCGGACCACCCGATCACCATCGAGCCGGCCGGCCACCGCGTCACCGTCATCGCCGGCGGCCGCATCATCGCCGACAGCCAGCGCGCGCTGACGCTGCGAGAGGCGAACTACCCGCCGGTCCATTACATCCCGCGCGAGGATGTCGAGATGGCGGCGTTGGTCCGCACCGAGCACGGCACCCATTGCCCCTACAAGGGCGACGCCAGCTATTTCAGCATTCCGGCGGGCGGCGATCGCGCAGTCGATGCGGTGTGGAGCTACGAGACGCCCCACGACGCCGTGGCGGCGATCGCGGGGCACCTCGCTTTTTACCCGGACCGGGTGGACGCCATCAAAGCCGAATAGGGCTCAGCGGCCGATCCAGTTGCCGTGGAAGCCCGGCGGCACGCGGTGCGGCAGCCGGATGCTGGCGACCGGTGCGTCCTCGAAACGGCGCGCATCGAGGATGACGAGGTCGGTCGTGTCCGATGCCATGTCGATGACCAGGCCGATCAGCCAACCATGCCCTTCCGGCGCATCGGGCATCTCGGGCACGAAGACGAACTCGCCGGGATGGCGATCCGGCCCGAAATCGTGGACCTGCCGCGTCCCCTCCCACAGATCATGCGCATAGAGCGCAGTGGCGCCGACGAACCTGTCGGCGGGATCGGCGGGCAGCGCCATCGTCCAGGCGTAGCGGTAGGGCTGGCCGAAGAAGCGCTCGTCGGGGCGCGGGAACTCCTGTGCGCTCGCGTCGATCGTCGCGATCGCCACCGTCCGCGCCTCCGGATCGACGGTCCAGCGCTCCAGCCCGCGCGATCGCGCGTCAGGCCCCTGCGCGCGATCGCCGAACATGCTGTCATAGACGCACAGGTCGATCACCACGCGGCCTTCCGCATCGTCATAGGCATTGGCGACGTGGAAAGCGAAGCCGGGCGCGACCGGGCACCAGATGATCTCCTCCTGCGTGCCGTGGCGCGGCATCAGCCCAATCCGCGCCTCGTGGTCCGTGTTCCAGCGATAGGGGAAGCTGTGCCCTGCCAGCATCGTCTTCATCGAGAAGGTGACCGGCAGATCGAGGATGATCACGAAGCGATCGGTGATCGCGCAATCGTGGATCATCGGGCCGTGCCTCACCGCGATCGGTTCCTCGCGGATCACCGTGCCCGCGGCATCGACGACGACGTGGCGGAACCGTACCCTGATCATTGCCCTCGTAGCAGATGGCATGATTCTCGCCGGTCTTCGGATCGCAATGCGGATGTTGCGTGAAGCTGCCCCTTC
>BACX01000731.1 GCA_000333335.1 Sphingomonas-like bacterium B12
GCCGAGGCCCGCGAGCAGCGCGACGCGGCCCGAAAGGTGTTGGCGCGTGGCGATGACCCTGCCGAGAAGATCAGGCTCGATAGGGTCGCGGCGACCGTGGCCGCTTCCAACAGCTTTAAGGCGGTCGCCGACGAATGGCTGGTGAAGGCAGAACGCGAAGGCCGCTCCGCCGTGACGATGAAGAAGCTGCGATGGCTGCTGGACTTCATCAACGCCTCAGTCGGCAAGCGCCCGATCACCGCGATCACGGCGCAGGAGCTTTTGACGATGCTCCGCAAGATGGAAAGCAAGGGCCGCTACGAAACCGCCAAGCGCCTGCGCAGCACATGCGGCCAAGTGTTCCGCTACGCCATCGCTACCGCCCGTGCGGATCGTGATGTGGCCGCCGACCTGCGCGGCGCGCTGATTGCTCCCCAGCCTGTTCATCGGTCTGCGATCACCAGTTCAGAAGAGGCAGGCGGTCTGCTGCGTGCGATCGAGGCGTTCGAGGGGCATCCCAACACCAAGGCGGCGTTGCGACTACTGCCGCATGTGTTCGTCCGCCCAGGTGAACTGCGCCATGCTGAGTGGGCCGACTTTGATCCCGACAAGGCGCTTTGGACGATCCCGCCGCACAAAACCAAGATGCGGCGCCCACACAGCATTCCTCTCTCAACCCAGGCCCTCGCGATCCTCGGTAGCATCGAGCATGATGCGGATTACAGCCGGCTCCTGTTTCCGTCGCTTCGTTCGGTCGATCGGCCGATGTCGGAGAACACGATCAACGCGGCTCTACGGCGCATGGGATACGCACAGGACGAAATGACCGGCCACGGCTTCCGTGCCATGGCGGCGACATTGCTCAATGAAATGGGGCAATGGCATCCCGATGCAATCGAGCGTCAGTTGGCCCATTGCGATAACAACGCGGTGCGCCGCGCTTACACGCGGGGGGAATATTGGGATGAGCGAGTCTGCATGATGCAGCACTGGTCAGACTACCTCGATTTGCTCCGCGATAGGCGGAATGTGGTCACCGGCAAATTTGGAACGACGAAGCGTAAAGTCGCGTGACTGAGATTCGCGTCCACCGTGCCCCGCCGAAGAACGGCGGGGCACGGCATCCCGTTCGTTAGGCACCCTGCCCCTCTCGATACGCAGCCGGATCGTCGATCCAGCGGTTGACGGCGGACTCGCGCCAGCCAGCGCCGTGGACGCTGATGGAAAGCTGACGCGGGAATGTGCCATCCGCGATCTTGCGGTAAAGGGTCGAGCGAGAAAGCCCTGTACGGGCCAGAACCGTTTTCAGTCGGATGATGCGTTCGGAGTTGGACATGGATGCAAGCCTTTCAAAGCAGGCGTTTCACTAGCTCCCGCCACGAACATTGGATTTCGATGCATCCCGGGCAAGCGGCCTTTCGGCGGCCCGGCATGCCAACAAAAATCCGCAGGATGACTATAGGAGACTGTAGCGGACCCGAGAGGACAGCAGCGGAATCTCGGCGCATTCCAGCGCAAACTAGAGCGATCCAGCTTTTGTCTCACTGTTGCACGGGAGGCACGCTTTTCGAGAGCGGATCGCGCGTCTCGCGCTCATTTCCGGAATCTTTTAAGTCGAATCGTACATGGCAGACCTGATTTTCTGGTCTGCCCGCCAGAGATCAGCATGTTCCTAACCGTGCCGTCGTGCAAGGCCATCGGCACTGAAGTTCCGATTACGGCATGGCGATGCCGATCCAGAAACGATCTACATCCGGTCTCGGTTCGACGCGTGATGCATTAAAAGCTGCCAGGCCGTTCCCGCCCCAAAGGTTGCCATTCGCCGCGTCACTGGCGAAGCCTGAAAGCGGACGCTACTTTGGTGCCGTGACCGAACTGTTTTCACCCGGCGACGTCTATGAGGACGTATTTTACCATCCCTGCCTCGCGCTCGGAGTGAATTACGATGATGACGAGATTTGGGGAATATCGCTCATTGATGGCTCATATCCGCGCTCTATGAGCCTCGCGCATAACGACATCCGAAAGATCAATCTCAACGAAGTGTGGGAACTAAAACAAAGGCATACTCGCAACGGGGGGAGGGACGGTTGGGTGGGCAACAGAAACGCCGGAATGACGGCCGGTCGACAACCACCCCATAAGCCGACGTTGGCTAGCTGACCCGAGCAGCGTGGTGATATTGGCCGAGCAACTCGGATTTCCGTTCAATCGGCGAGATGTGAACGAGGACGATCCTATCAAGATCAACGGTCGGGTGGTTGGCTGTATGCTCACAGAACCACAACACCTCTTGAAGCGGCTCTTTGTCGTGCCAAGTCGTCATGACGAACCTGTTGTCGGGTATGTCACCAAAATTAAATTCATCTAAGTTGGCGTGATCGACGCTGTCATCCCAAAGGCTGCAATCCTGCCCCCAAGCCATCATATAGAGGCAACCGTTTTTCACGAGCCAAGCACTGACTTCCTCACGCCAGTCCGCCGTTACCGCTGTTTCGACGATCACTACGGCTCGAAAGGCATTACCTGTCAGGTCAGGCAGCAAACCGTCAGGGCGGAGGTGGATGTATTCGGGACTCATGCTGCAACGATAGCAGGAGCGCCGATCGCGTGCACCTCTGACCGCTATCCACCATCCCGTGCCTTTTGCGACTTTGCGGCCACAGCGATCCGGCCCGAGAGCTGACCAGCAAGCGTCGGGACCGGAACGGCCGTGCTGTTGCCGCCCCAGTTGCGGCCGTTCCCGAAGAGTGCGATCAGCATCGAACGGGAGGCCGTATCGTGAGCATCGCGTCCGCCAAGGACATTCCGATCCTGCTGATCTATGCGGTCGTCGCTGCGGGTTTGACTGCCGCCGTGTGTTTGACCTTGGGGCGACTGCTTCAGCGACGAAGCAGAGCTTTTGCGCGGTTCGTTTGCTGCTTCTTCGTCCCGGCTCTCGGCTTTTCGGGCGGTTTCGTCTTGGCCGCGTTTGCTCCGGCTGGTCCACCTCCAAATGACGCTCCGGCGATGGCAGCCGTCGCGATCTGGACTGCCGCGCGGCGATGAAGGTGAGACAGCAGCGTCAATCAAGATGAGACTCCGTTTTGAGCTGTCGGCGTAGGGCGTAGCCCGCAGCCGACAGCTCCAAACGGAAGCCCCTTCGAAGGGCTTTGGTGGTCGTGACCGGCCTACATCCGGGCTTTTCCGTGAGGGAAGAGCCCGGGTGAGCGGTCGACACGTCAACGATCATCAGATGAGGCTCTTCATGAAACATCGTCAAAGCGACCCACTGCCGCTGGCAGCGGCTAAGGCCGGCATCAGCCGGGCGACAGCCTATCGGCTGCTCAAGGACGGGAAGCTGCCGTCGCAGAGGGCAGAGCCACGTGGCAGGCGTCGGCCAGACCCGCTGGCAGAGATATTCGACGCGGAAATCGTCCCACTTCTCCAGGCGGCGCCGGGGCTACGGGCGGTCGCCATCTTCGAGGAGATGCTGCGCCGGCATCCGGATCTCTCGCCCGGTATCCGCCGGACGATGGAGCGGCGCATCCGGACATGGCGGGCGCGGCATGGCGAGGCTCAGGAGGTCATCTTCCGCCAGACCCATGAGCCTGGCCGCATGGGTTTGTCGGACTTCACCGACATGGGCGACCTCGATGTACCGGTCACTGTTGCCGGCCAGCCGCTCAGGCATCTGCTCTACCATTTCCGGTTGGTCTGGTCGGGCTTCGAGCACGCCCATGTCATCCTCGGCGGCGAAAGCTACGTTGCTCTGGCCGAAGGCCTCCAAAATGCGCTGTGGGCGCTGGGCGGTGCGCCCCGCCTGCACCGGAGCGACAGCCTGTCCGCGGCATTCCGCAATCTCGACGCCGACGCGCGGACGGATCTCACGCGGCGATATGACGCGCTGTGCGAACATTATGCGATGGAACCGACCCGCAATAACCGCGGTGTCGCCCATGAGAACGGCGCTATCGAGAGCGCGCACGGCCATCTCAAGCATGCTGTGAACGATGCGCTGCTCATGCGGGGGTCTGGCGACTTCGCGGATCTCGCGGCCTACCGGGCCTTCATCGACGAGATCGTCGCGCGCAAGAACCGCCGCAACGCCGCCAGGATCGACGCCGAGCGGGCCGCGCTGCAGCCGCTGCCGGCAGTGCGCACAGGCGACTATGAAGAGACCGTCGTCACCATCACATCGACCAGCAGCTTCACCCTCAAGAAGGTGTTCTACACGGTCCCGTCCCGCCTTATCGGCCACAGGGTCAAAGTTCGCCTGTACGACGACCGGCTCGATCTCTTCCTCGGCGTGACGCGCCTCATGACGCTTCGCCGCGGACGAGCGCCCGGCGACGGCAAGCATGGACACGTCATCGACTATCGCCACGTCATTCACAGCCTGCGGCGCAAGCCCATGGCGCTGATGAACCTCGTCTACCGCGGCCAGATCTTTCCGCGCGAAGCGTATCGTCGGACATTCGACAGCCTCATCGAGCAGCTGCCGGAGCGCGCCGCCTGCAAGATCATCGTCGAGTTGCTCTCGCTTGCCCATGAGCGGGGCTGCGAAGCAGAGTTGGCCGACGCCCTGACAGAAGATCTCGAAGCAAGGCGCCTCCCGGATCTCGCGACGCTTCGAGCGCGCTTCTCACCAGATCCAGCCAGCCTGCCAGTCGTCTCGGTCCAATTGCCCTCGCTCGCCGTCTACGACACCCTGCTGACGGGAGCGGCCGCATGAACCCCTCCGTCGACACCCAGCGCCTTGCCTTCATCCTCAACGAACTGCGTCTGCCTGCTATCAAGCAGGCCTGGCTCCAGTTCGCTGAGCGCGCCGACAAGGAGGCATGGCCCGCCACCCGCTTCCTCGCAGCGCTTGCCGAGCATGAGATCGCCGAACGAGACCGGCGGCGCATCGAGCGGCATCTGGCAGAGGCGCGCCTGCCATCGGGCAAAACCCTCGACAGCTTCGACTTCACCGCCGTGCCGATGATCTCCAAGGCCCACATCATGGCGCTGTGCGCCGGCGACAGCTGGCTCGAGAAAGGCGCCAATCTCATCATGATCGGCGGACCCGGCGGCGGGAAGAGCCACCTTGCCGCTGCGATCGGCATGGCGCTCATCGAAGCAGGCTGGCGCGTCCTGTTCACCCGCACCTCGGATCTCGTCCAGAAACTTCAGGTCGCGCGCCGCGAACTTGCCCTCGAAAGTGCGATCGCCAAGCTCGACAAATATCACCTGCTGGTGCTCGACGACCTCGCCTACGTTACCAAGGACCAGGCCGAAACGTCCGTCCTCTTCGAGCTGATCAGCGCACGCTACGAACGCCGATCAACCCTCATCACCGCCAACCAACCCTTCGGCGACTGGTCCAGGGTCTTCCCGGACCCCGCCATGACGCTCGCGGCGGTCGATCGCCTCGTCCACCACGCCACCATCTTCGAGATGAACGTCGAGAGCTACAGACGCCGTGCCGCTCTCCAGCGACAATCAACCTGAGACACCCCTGTCGCGGAGCGGCGATCAACTCCAATCTCAGCTTGCATTGCCTGTCGCGCCGCGACAATCTCGATCCCGTCACGGCCTCAGAGTCTCATCCTGATCGCCGCTAATGTCTCATCCAGATCGCCGCGCGATAGGCGATCCTTCGGTTGAGGTGCCGCGGCGGGAAATTGGGGACCGGGAACTCAGGCAATTGCTGGAAAGCGAGAGAGAGGTCCGGCTCAAGGCTGCCGAGGAGTACCGCGCGCTCGGCCGCAATAGCCGGGCCGATGCATTGACCGTGGCAGCGGAGATCGTCGCCCGCTATTTTGATGAGAGAAAATCCGAGCGGCAATGAGAGTCCGGCTTCCTGCGACGTGGGCTGGCCGTTCGCAGGTGATTCGAAGTGGAGTGTAGGCATCATACCATGACCGGCTTCCCTACACTTCGAGTTGCTCGACCATCCGATCTCGAAGCCTTGCTTTCCTTTTATCAGGATGGCCTCGGCTTTGATGTCCTGTACCGGTTTGTAGACCATGATGGCTTTGACGGCATCGTGCTCGGGCGGCCAGGCGCGCCATATCATTTTGAGTTTACCCGAGCGCACGGGCATGTTGCCGGCCGCGCGCCGACGCAGGATCATCTTCTGATCTTCTACCTGCCCGCCACCGAGGAATGGCAAGTAGCGGTAGATCGGATGGAGGCTGCGGGCTTCTCTGCAGTCGCGGCATTCAATGCCTACTGGGATCAGCACGGGCGGACGTACGAAGACCCTGACGGATATCGGATCGCGATCCAGAACGCAGCTTGGGAGCGCTGAGCGTTGGCTTTCGTCGACAGAGGACTAAGCGCTATAAGGCAACGATGGTCGCGAGCCGACTGGCAGCCCAGCAAGCCGGGCTGGCGGTACGACCAGCCCTTCAGGAAGGCGCCACCTTTGGTCATTCTCGGGCATACGAGCTGTTCCCAATTGCCGACCGTCTTCTTTTCGCGGTTATGCTTCACGCGACGATGTGAGCATGTCGATCACTCCACAGCGCCTTCCCTTGTGAAGCCACTCGCTTTAGGCGGGAGATATATGCGGCCTCATCAATCGTTCCTGCGCCTGTCTTCGGTGGGCATTTTCGCGATTCCATTGGTCGCGGTTCCGTTGCCCGGCTTTATCGCTCGCTCAGCTTCGACGTTCTCGGTCGCTCAATCCAACACCCCGATACTGCGCGGCGATAGCGTTTCTGCGCCGATCTCGCTCGAGGTCGATGCGACCGATACCCGGCATGAAATTATCGCGGCACGGGAGACGATCCCGGTCTCGTCGACGGTCGATTTCACCCTGCTTTATCCAGAGTGGGAGACAGCCAGCCATGCCCCGACAGTCCCGCTCGCCTCGCTGACCGGGCTGGTCATGGATGCCGACGGTCAGCGGATAGAATGGCATCGCGATCCACTCGACGTGCACGCCTTCCATGTCGTGCTCCCAGCCGGCACCCGACACCTCACGCTGCGCCTGCAATATCTCGCCGATCGGGGTATGATGCAGACCGACATGCTGTTCGTGCCGTGGCAGCGGCTACTGCTTTACCCGGCGGGCCGGTCGGTGGCCTCGATCCGCGTTGCGGCGAGTCTGCACGTTCCTGCCGGTCTGACGGTCGTCACATCGCTCGACCGGCAGGCCGTCGACGGCGACATCCTCCATTATGCGACCGTGCCGCTGGATCATCTGGTCGATGCGCCGGCCTATGCCGCTCGCCTGGTTCGGCAGGTCGATCTGGCCCCACGGGCGGCGCAACCGGTTCGTCTCGATCTGCTCGCGCATGACACCGCCGATCTCGCGATCACCGAGGATGAGCTGGCGAAGACGCGCGTGATGATCGCCCAGACGGGACGAGTGTTCGGTCCTCCCCCTTTTCGTCACTATGACGCTATCGTCACGCTCGACGACATGTTGGGGCCAGGCGGGATCGAGCATCTGGAGGAGGGAGAGAATAATCTGCCCGCCGCCTATTTTGTCGATCCGGCAAGCCAGCTCAACAATCTCGATCTGATCGCGCATGAGTTCGTCCATGCCTGGAACGGGCGCTTCCGCCAGCCGGCAGATCTGTGGACGCCGACCTACAACCAGCCGGCCGGCGGCAGTCTCCTGTGGGTCTATGAAGGGCAGACGGAATTTTGGGGGCGTGTGCTCGCGGCGCGGGCGGGGCTGCGGTCGCGGCAGGACACGCTCGACAAGCTCGCGCTGGACGCCGCATCGGTCGACAACCGCCCCGGCCGCGCTTGGAAGTCGCTTGCCGATAGCACCAACGATGCGGTCTATATGGCTGGCCATCATGTCGCTTGGCGCGACTGGCAGCGCCGGGAGGATTATTACTCGGAGGGCGTCCTGCTCTGGCTCGACGTCGACGCCCGTCTGCGGGAACTGAGCGGCGGCAAGCGCGGGCTCGACGATTTCGCCGCGCGCTTTTTTCACGCGGACAAACCGGACGCGCCGGCAAGTACGTATACATTCGAGGATGTCTGCGCTGCGCTTGATGCCGTGGCGCCGGATGATTGGCGCTCGTTCCTGCAGCGCCATCTCGATACGCACGATACCGCGGAAGCCCTGGCGGGTCTGTCGCGTGCGGGGTGGCAGCTTGTCTATACCGGCGTGCCGACGCAGGCGTTTCGCGAAACGGAGGCGGAATCGGGCGGCCTCGACCTGACTTATTCGATCGGACTGGTGATCGAGGACGATGGTAGGATTGACAGCGTAGCGTGGGACAGTCCCGCCTTCCGCGCTGGGTTGGCGGTGGGTATGCGGATCCGGCTTGTTTCGGGGCAGCCTTATTCTCGCGATGCGATGCAGACGGCGGTTGGCGCAACGCCGAGTGCCAGGCTGACAGTGGATGCGGGTACAGCGACGAAGCCAAAGGTGCTGTCGTTCGATTATCATGAGGGGCTTCGTTATCCTCGATTGGTAGAAATCCCGGGGAAAGCCGATCGCATAACTCCGCTGCTGATGGCGAGATGATTGTGATGTGGTCCTTCGGGAAGGCGCCAAACCCCGCCATTCCCGGGATCCGAAGCTGTTCCCGATTCCGGTCCGTCCGCTTTCGACGTTGTACTCAGTCCTGCACGCGATCAGAAACGTCAACACGCGGGACTTTGCAGTCTGCCAGCTCACCCCGGTACCAGAAAGATAGCCGCCGCTTTTCGCGCGTGGCCGCGGCATCCTCACGGCTTTCAGTCTTGGGTTTGGACCTCCCATGTCGCATGCTGAACCGAGTGCGCCTTCCCGAGATGGGCCACGATCGCGTCTAGATCGGCATCGACGGCCGCTGTGCTCACCAGCGTGGCCTTTATCTCGACGGTTTCGTCGGATCTTTCGAGGATCTCCGTCTCCGCCACCGGGTATCGCATCAGTTCGAGATGATCGACGAGCAGATCACGGAGCGCGGGGGCATCCGAAGGATCGGCCGTGATCAGAGCGGAATAGGTCGCCTCGAGGCCGCCGCTCGCGAGCGGGATGCGATTGATGGCGTTAACGACCGGGCGGAGCAGTGTGTTGCCGACGACCACGAAGATGGCCAGCGTCGCTGCTTCGGCTGCCATATCCGTTCCCGCGCATGAGCCAACCGCCGCCGAGCACCAGAGCGTCGCGGCTGTGTTGAGGCCACGGACGTTCATGCCCTCCTTCATGATCACGCCCGCGCCAAGGAAACCGATGCCTGAAACGGTGTAGGAGATGACACGGACCGCCTCGACGTTACCGCCTAGCTTCTGCGCCAGATCGACGAAGGCTGATGCGCCGAGCGCGACGAGGGCGTTAGTCCGCAACCCCGCAGTTCGCTGACGATATTGCCGCTCGGCTCCGATCAGCGCGCCAAGGATCAGCGCAAGGGCGTAGCTGAACAGGCTATCGAGGTAGGATGTGAGATTGAACGTGTGCAGGAAGTGCATGACGTCGCCGCCTAGAACTGACCATGGACGCGAACGCCGATCACGTTGGCCGGCCCACGATCGCGATTGTAGCCGGGGTTGGCCACGAACTGATAGTCGAGCGTGATCCCGACGCCCTTGACCGGTTGATACTCGTAATAGGCTTCGGCGATCATCTCGGCGCCGGGATGCGGGAGCGTTCCGTCGCCAACGAGCACGCCGATGCCGCCCGCATCGAGATAGCGCTCGTGCTCCTTGGTGATTTCGTTGAAGGCGCCCGCCAGGCCAACCGTGTCGTTGGCACGGCCCCAGCTCGAACCCTTGAGGGAGCCGCCGAACGACACCGTCCGATCGATGTCGGTAAAGTCGTAAGGCTCGATCTGACCATTGTTGAGCCCGGCCCGCGCGAACAGGCCGAGGCTTCCCGTCACCTCTTGCTCCAGATTCACGCTCACGCCCGGCCGGGTCATGCGGCGCCGAACAAGCGCGGTGTCCGGCGTCGCGCCGGTCGCAGCGGCGAGCGCCAGCGCATCGTCGAACCGACCGAAATAGCCCTGGTTTCGGAAGAGCGTGATGCGCACAGCACCGGCGTGATCGCCGATCTGGTGACGATGCTCGACTTCAAGGTCGAGCTGATACTGGCTGAAATCGCGCTCCAGCACCTCGCCGTTCGGCACCTTGGACAGGTTGAAGGCGCCGAAGCGGAGCGTCCACGGCCCCTGATACCACTCGGCCGCGACGCCGGTCGAATAGCCCCAGGCGTCGGCGGCATAGTCGAAGCTGCCCGCATCGACGATTGCCCAGTTGAGGAAATCGTTGCGCGGATCATGGGCGTATTTGTTGGTATCGAACACATCGCCGACGCCGAACTTGCCGATGGTCAGCACCAGCCGGTTCGATGTGCGGCTACCCGCGAACACGTTCTGATCGCCCTCGACCTTCTCGCTGTCGCCACCGAGATCGACGGTCTGGCGGAAGAACAGCCGCTGGAGGCGGACATAGGGATGCTTCTTGCCAACCTTATAGGCTTCCGCGCTAGGGAAACCGGCAACGCCCAAGGTGTTGGAGAGACCGAAGCCCTGGTCGATCTCAGGGTTCACCCAGAGTTCCCCGCCCTTCCAGGGTTGCACGCCAACGTAAAGCGTAGCGTCTACGGTTTCCTTGCGCTGACCCGGCTTGAGGCTGTTCGGACCGACATAGGGCGACGGGAAATCAGGATCGCCTTGCAGCGTGAACGTGCCTTGTCCGTGGACGGCGAGCCAGTTCGGCAGGCCGAGATTGTCGTCAGCCGCGCGAGCCGGCCCCGCCATCGCGAGCAGCGCGCCTGCAGCAAGTGCGAGCCGCGAGATGTGATGCGCCACGGTCTTCACGCCGGATCGTCCAGGCTGAACCGATCATCCTCGTCATCATAGGCGAAGATCTCGGCGTAGCGTCCCCAATGAGTGACGATGCGGAGCGTCTGATCGGCATATTCGGAGGACATGAAATCCTCCAGCTCGTCGCGGAAGCGGCGGCCGGGGGCATCGTGCGAGGGGCGCTCGTCAAGAATACGACGGATATGCTGAGCGAGCGGGACGTGCGCCAACAGCGCCTGCTTGAACATCGCCTTGCGGTCGTCGACCTCCGCCTGCGCGTAGCGTCGCGCCGACGCTGTGAGCTTGATGTCCGGGCCGGTCAGCTCGGCGAAGCGCAGCAGTTGCAGGGTCTCTGCCATCGGCAAGAGTTCGTCGACCTCGAGTTGCAGACTATCTGCGAGGTCGGCGAGTGCCGCGCGACCGTCGAAGGGAGTGCCATCTACCTCTTCGATGAGCCCGGCGAGCGCGTTGGTCGATGACGCAGGCAACACCATCGCGATGCCCATGCCGGGGAAGAGGCCATCCTTATGGGCCGGCGCGGCGGCAGGGCGTGCCGTCATACGCGCATAGATGTCATCGACAAGTTGGCGGAACGCGGGATCGAGCCGATCGCGCGGCTGGGGCAGGTCGACCTTGATCTCGGCGGCGACGCGGCCGGGATTGGACGAGAAGACGAGGATGCGGTCGCACATCAGCACCGCCTCCTCGATATTATGGGTGACGATCAGGATCGTTTTGATCGGCATCCGGCCTTCCGACCAGAGATCGAGCAGATCGGAGCGTAGCGTCTCGGCTGTCAGCACGTCGAGCGCGGAGAAGGGCTCGTCCATGAGCAGCAACGATGGATTGACTACGATCGCGCGGGCGAGACCGACGCGCTGGCGCATGCCGCCGGACAGCTCCTTGGGATAGGCGTTCTCAAAGCCGTCGAGGCCGATGAGATCGATCGCGGCGAGCGCACGCGTGCGCCGCTCCTCCGCTGGCACGCGCTGCGCCTCCAGTCCCAGTTCTACATTCTGGAGCACGGTGAGCCAGGGGAACAGCGCGAAGGTCTGGAACACCATCGCGACGCTGGGCTCGGCGCCGTCGTCGCCGGGAACGAAGCGGACCTCGCCGTCCTGTGGAAGGATCAGCCCGGCGATCGAGCGCAGCAGTGTCGACTTGCCCGAGCCGGAACGGCCTAGCAGGCCGACGACCTCGTTGGTGTTGAGCGTCAGGTCGACATTGTCGAGAACCTGGCCCGTGCCGGTGCGGCCGTAGCTGTGGCTGACGGCACGAACCTCGACGAGCGGGCTGGCGATGGCGAGAGAACGGGTTGCCATGGGTCGGACTCCTCAGGCGAGACGGAGACGGCGCTCGGCGAAGGCGTACATCGGACGCCAGACGAGCCGGTTGAAGGTGAGGACGAAGATCGACATGACGGCGACGCCGCAGGCGACTCGCGGATAGTCACCCGCCGTCGTGGCGTCGGCGATGTAGGAGCCGAGCCCGAACGCCTCGAGGTGGCGGTCACCCCAGGACACCGCCTCGGCGACGATGCTGGCGTTCCATGAGCCGCCCGAGGCGGTCAGCGCACCGGTGATGTAATAGGGAAAGGTCGCCGGGATCACGACTCGCCTCCACCATTGGAGACCGCGCACGCCGAACATCGAGGCAGCCTCCCGCATGTCGGTTGGAATGACGCTGGCGCCTGCAATGACGTTGAACAGGATATACCATTGGGTGCCGAGGATGATCAGCGGCGACAGCCAGATGTCGGGCGTGAGGTGCCAGCGCACGATTGCGACGACCACGAACGGGAACAGGACATTCGCTGGGAACGCGGCGAGAAACTGCGCGACCGGCTGGAGACGCTCGGCCCAGCGTGGACGCATGCCGATCCACACGCCGATCGGGACCCAGACCAGGCTCGCCACCGCGATGAGGACGATCACGCGCGAGAGAGTGACGAGCGCGGCCAGCACTGCCTGCCCGGCATCGGCCCAGCTGAGCGCGCGACCTACATAATCGATGATGAGCCAGGTGGAGCCGGCAACCAGGACGGCAAGGAACAGCCGCCAGATCCACTCGAACACGAGGCTTGGCTCCCGCGTGCGGGCCGCAGGCGACCTCCCCGATCCAGAATCGAGCGCCATGAGCAGGCGCCCCAAGGCGAGGAGCGGGCCCAGGACAACGGGTAACAGGCGAGCGCGCTTGAACAGGTCGAAGGCCCAGGACGACGGACGCTCGGTGCTGGCGGTCTGCTCGAATCGATAGCGATCAGCCCAGGCGACGATGGGGCGGAAGAAGAGCTGGTCGTAGAGCAGGATCAGCACCGCCATCGCGCCCACGGCCCAGGCGACGGCGGCCGGATCCTTGTGCTCGATGGCGAGCGCCAGCCACGAACCGATGCCGGGCAGCGCCACGGTCGTGTTGCCGACGGTGATCGCTTCGGAGGCGACGACGAAGAACCAGCCGCCCGACATCGACATCATGGCGTTCCAGACGAGGCCGGGGATGGCGAAGGGCAGTTCGAGGCGCAGGAAGCGGCGGGTCGAGGAAAGCCGGAAGCCCTGGCAGACCTCTTGGAGGTCGGACGGCACCGAGCGCAGAGACTGGTAGAAGCTGAACGCCATGTTCCAGGCCTGGCTGGTGAAGATGGCGAACACCGCCGCGCACTCGGCGCCGAGTTGTTCGCCGGGAAACAGCCGCAGGAAGAAGGTCACCGTGAAGGTGAGGAAACCGAGAATCGGCACCGACTGGAGGATGTCGAGCGCCGGCACGATGATCTGCTCGGCCCGACGCGAACGCGCCGCCAGCGTCGCGAACACGAGCGTGAAGAGGAGGCTCGCGACCAGGGCCGCGAACATCCGCAGCGTCGTGCGCAGCGCGTAGTTCGGCAGATTAGCCGGATCTAGCGAGATCGGCTGCACGCTGAGCTGCGAGAGCGGCTGCGCGACGCCGGTGAGGCCTCGAACGACCAGCACGGCCATCGCGGCGAGCAGCAGGAAGGCAATGAGATCGGCGACGCTCGGCGGCGAGGCGCGGAACAGGCGCGAAAAGGAACGCGCCGGCAGCGGGCGCGCGGTCGTATCGGTCATAAGCTCACCTCGGTGTCGCCGCTGGCAGCACCGATGCGAGACCCATCAGTCTCGCGTCGAGGGCACCAACGGCTCAGGCCGTCGACTACTGTCGCTGGGCATTGTTGCAGTTGTCCCTTCGGGCGGATGGCGTGGCGAACCGACGACCGTCGAGTCGACACGAGAGCCAATATACCCTATGGGGGTATAGTATCAAGCGGAGTTGCAATGAGTCACGTCGCCAAGGAAAAGCAGAAGCTGCTCAACCGTCTTAAGCGTCTGAAGGGACAGTTGGAGGCCATCGAACGCGCGGTCGAGGCCGATGCGGAATGCGCTCGCGTCCTTCAGCAGTCGACCGCCTGTCGTGGCGCACTCGACGGCTTCATCGCCGAGGTCATCGAGGACCATATCCGCGAACATATGATCGATCCGACGACAGGCCCGAACGATCCCCGGACGCAGGCCGGCGAAGAGTTGGTCGCGATCGTCCACGCCTACCTCACCTGAAGTGACCACTATGCACGATCCTCACCACCACGATCATACCGGGCATGTTCACGGCCATGCGCATGACCATGGACACAGCCATCATAACGGCGGCCTTGGGCATAGCCACGCGCCGGCGAGTTTCGGCTTGGCCTTCGCGGTGGGAACGACGCTCAATCTGGGTTTCGTCATTTTGGAAGCCATCTATGGAATCATCAGCGGCTCGGTGGCGCTGCTTGCGGATGCCGGGCACAACTTCGGAGACGTCTTGGGTCTGCTGATCGCGTGGTCTGCGACTGTGTTGGCCAAGCGTGCGCCCAGCGGTCGCTACACCTACGGACTTCGCAGCTCCTCGATCCTTGCCGCTCTGCTCAATGCGCTGATCCTGCTCGTCACCTTGGGCGTGATTGCAGTCGAGGCGGTGGAGCGCCTGATAAAGCCGGGCCCTGTGTCCGGCGTGACGATGATAATCGTCGCGGCGATCGGGATCGTCATCAACGGCGCGACGGCGCTCTTCTTCATGCGCGGTCGCGAGCATGATCTGAACATCCGCGCCGCGTTTTCACATATGGCCGCCGATGCACTGATCTCGGCGGGCGTCGTCGTGGCGGGCGCGCTCGTCTGGTTCACCGGTAGAAGCTGGATCGACCCAATGACCAGTCTGGCGCTGGTCGCGATCGTGGCCGTAGGCACATGGGGACTGCTCCGAGACTCGGTTAACCTCAGCCTGCAGGCTGCACCCTCGGGCCAAGACCCAGAGGAGATCGGCGCTTTCCTCCGCGATTGCGAACGGGTTGCCACGATCCACGACCTGCATGTCTGGCCGATGAGCACGACGGAGACGGCGTTGACCGTGCATCTTGTCGTACACTCTGGCTATCCCGGCGACCAGTTCGCCGCCGATATCGCTTCAGCGCTCAAAACGCGGTTCGACATCCGGCACGCCACCATCCAGATCGAAACCGAAGCTGACTTTGACTGCGCTCTGGAGCCACATTGCGGCTGAACATCGATCCGACTGCGTGACGACAGGCTGACGGCAGTTCGGCGCCCAAAGGCGGTCATACCCGCGCCTTCGAACCATTCCCGAAATCAGCCAGTCAGCTTCTACGTCGATCCATCACCACAGCAGCGACCGCTACGGCCATCGTTTGAAAATTGTAGTCTTGGTCGCACTCGCATCGGACTCGCTTTGGCGAGCCGCCAGATACGGCCTGGCTATCGAGCCAGGCCCTTTCCGCAGTTCACATAGGCTCCGATTGCACCCAGGACGTGCTTCGCTTCGAGATGCACGTCCCGCGGCATTTCGTCTTCCGTCTTGAGGCCGTCGAAGAATGTGGCGACAGCTGCGGTCTTGAGATCCATCACGTGATTGATGAGGCGCTCCTGCTTGATCTCCTTGCTCTCTCCTTGACGAATCCATCTTGTCAGGAAGAGAACCACGCAAAGCGCGTAGCGGAAAACGAAGGTGTTCAGGGCTCGCTGCATGTCCTTTGGATGATGTTGAGCCTCGATGCTCAGTGAGCGCAGGAGCATCTTGTGCATATCCATAGCCAGCTGGATGAGCTTCCGCTGCAGCGGCTCATTGTATGGAATGCGCTTACGGAGACGGTCGAGCTCGCCCTTTTCGAATATCGCCACAAAGCGCTCGAACAGGACGAGAATGTTGCTGACATTGGCGCGCAGATCGTCGATCTGACCTCTCGATTGCTCCTCCATGAGGGCGAAGTGCTCGTCGACGAGACCATCGTCAGGCGCGTCGATGACGGTCCGGCAATACTCTCCGAACTGGGCCGTCTGCGTCGCCTCGGTTAGGCGGTCGGCTAAACCCTTGCTCGCGCCGCCATCCCGATACAGTTCTCGCGTGCTTCGAAGGACGATCACCTGCCTAGGATATTGGCAGAGCGTCTTCATGAGGCGACGCGCGTTGACCGCTGCGGCTTCCTTATGGACCTCGACCAGGGTCATTTCCGCGAGCACGGCGTGATTCTTGGATGACTTTGCGAGATACTCCTCGAGCGCCGCATTGCTCAGCCAGTTGGTGTCGATGACGCATCGCTTTGGCGTCAGCACGAAGGCCTCCCCGGTCGTCGCTGATCCGAACTGACGTGCATATTCCCCTCAATTTTGCAGCGGCGGTGCATCATAGTCATGACATGGACACGATCGACACTCCCGAGACCTTCTTCCTCGATCCCGCCGGGATCGCCAACTTCGTCAAGCTTCAGCGCCGGATTTTCGGCTGGAAGCAGGATACGTTGGCGAGTGAAGCCGGCGTCTCGCTTGCTACGATAGGCCGCGTTGAGCGGGGCCTACGCGTTCGTCCGTCCCAGCTGCGCAAACTTGCCGTCGCGCTGCGTCGGCCTGAAGATGAGTTTTTGCGTGAGCGCGTGAGGCCAACCCCGGACGAGCTCGAAGCCAACCTCATGGAAATGTTCGCATGGACCAAGGGACGCGTCGCCGTCGACGTGGCGCCCTTCCGGACCGAGATTCAGCTTCGCGCGATGCTCGAAGCGACCAGCCTCCTAACCGATTCCGATTTGGATGAAAGCGCCGCTGCCGATGTCGCTGAATTGCGTGAATGGTTCGATCTTGCCGGCTTCGTTCAGGCCGAGCGCCTGGGCATCATCGGCCCAAAGCCCGGTCGCGATCTGAAAGTGCGCGAACTTTGGCGGGACGTCCTCAATTGTGCCGAACGGATCGAACGTGTCCGTTGTGCCGTGTGCCTGACGGGCACATATATGGCGCGGCCCAATGACGGGACCGAACCGATCCAGATTGCCCTCCTTGCGATCCGCTCTCGCAGACGCGATCCGGCCGCCGCGAACTTGTCGACCCTCTGGGCCGAGGAAGTGGTCGATGTCCGTCAGATGCTCGCAGACTATTTCCAACGAGATTTGTGATGGCCGCCGACCCGAAAACGAGCGCCCGTTTCGCAGGCGCGTTCGCCGAGGAGCTTGGAAAGTGGCTGGCCCGGTTGGTGATCGCGGCGATCGCTGCCGCTATGAGCGGATATTTGGCGCTGCCCCATTAGCTAGCCGCGGCCGCCTTCGGCTGTGGCTCCATAGGTTGGAAGTTCGCTCGTCGGGCGCCGGACACCAGAGCATCGGCGATCCGGCCGGTAAAATAGCCGCGGGCGAAGAATGCCATGCCGGGCGCGACTGGCGGCGGAAATTGAACCACCCGCTGATAGCCCGCGGACAGTTCGTCACAGATCACAAGGGACCGGAAAATCAGGATCTCAAGGACAGGCAACAGCGGGAACAGGTCATTTGGTTGACGCTCCGTCTCTTCCCAGATGCCGAGGTCCGGAAACGGATTGTCTCTCAGCGCGATCACAAAAGGGCCTTCACCGCCGAAGATGTGCGGCAGCTGCGAGCCCTTGTGGACGAGATTGTCACGCAATCGCTTCAGACCGTCGAAGATGCCGCGGCCGCGGTCATAACAGGTGGCAATTTCCATCGGCAGGCCGAAACGCTGAGCAATCTCGTCGGCTGGGCTCGGCGCGCCCTTGAACGTCAGCATATCGGCAAAGGACGGCTTGAGCTTGCGCTTTGCGGCGCCCCCGTCGATCAGCTCGATGCTGTCCCAGAGCTTCATCATCACTTCCTGGAACAGGTCCAGCAGGCTCCGCAGCACCATGATGATATACTCGACCTCGCTGGTCGCCATGCGCGAAATACCGTGCGGCACCCGATCCCGAGATTGCTCTAGGAGGGCGAGCTTCGCGAGGGATCCCGATAGGTTGAAAATGTCATCCTGAATGCCCGCAAACGCGCGCTGCAACGACATGAAGTTGGCGCGCTGCGCCAGAAAATCGAAGAAGGGCAGGTTCAGGTCGCCAGCGGCCTCAGCCTGTCGTGCGAAATAGCACGCTTCGGCCGGCACCCCCTTTATCTCGATGAGCATTTCGCCCCGCTCGCCGGCAGCGGTCCACAGACGCCAACCATCATCATGAAAGGCCAACGACGGCAGAAAGCGTCCGGTAAGCGCGGACGTGTCGAGAAAGGGGATGGCAGCAAGCTGCGCGATCGTGACCATGACGCACGCTATACGGCATTCCAAGCGAACGAGCCGTATCCAGCAACTGCCAAACCCGAGCCGCGGATCAGGCTAAGATGACATTCGGCCCCAGGTGCTCTGTGCGCTCGCCGTCGTGATCAGGCGCCGAGCGGTCATTTCCGCGCCAGCGTTCGCCCAAGGATCATTTGGGTCGAGTCGGTTCATGGCGATATGGAACATCACTGCAGGGGCGACAATGGCCGTCGCTCGTCACTCGCCCAAAGTATTTCCTCCACCCATCGTCAGGCTCGCCCAATCCGGAAAACTGCCGCGTTCCGCGATCGCGCTCAACACCCGCGCCACCAGAAAATCGGCGGCGATGAGGTCGACCTTGGACTTCGCGCTCAGCGAGCCAGAATGCACGGCAGCTGAGCGGGCCTGATAGAGATGCCTCATCTCGTCGAAGATCGCTGCCCGTTCAGCTGTGTCATTCCCTAGCAGCCAGGCCGCCCGGCTGCCGATCTTGTACGTGATCTCGGTATTGGATGGGCTGTGATCGTGCATCAGCGCGATTTCGGCCGCCATACCGAGTTCGATCGCCTTATCGACGTCCGACACCGCTAGCCTCGACCGACCCAGCCGGTCCACTGCACGGGCCAAGCTATCGACCTCCTTGAACGTACCGAGTTGCTGGAACAGCGTCGCGATCGCGTTCGACGTGACCTCGAGAGAGACGAGCGGGTGCGGTGTGAACGGACGTCCAGAATAGCTGACCGCTCCCGCGACGAGACAAGAATCCCGATCAGCTCGCACGGCCGAGATCGGCATTTCGACCGCACCGTTTCCTGCGAGCAGGCAGGCCAACCGCAAGCGCCTGCGGACCGCCTCGCGCTCGGAACTCGCCGGAACCGTCTTGCTGGCCTTGGCGTCGAAGCCCTCGTCTCTCTGGGGAGCGAAGGCTGGGGTGACGGAATATCGCTGGCTCAGCAGCGCCGTCCCATTTGGCAAGTCGATCCGCTGGAATGGTAGATAGTTCATCGTCCGCGCGAAGAAATCCTCAGCCGGCGGCTCGATCATGATGCCGTCGCCAAGGTCATGGGGAGCATCGAGCGCGATCCCGAATAGTGGCGTGAGTTCGACATAGGTGGCGACATTGCGCGCCACCTCGGCTTCGAACAGCTCTATGATCGCTTGGGGCGTCGCATGTCCGGCCAGTTGGTCGATCACCCATTTGCCGAATCTCCCCCCGAGGACCATTCCGCCGCCGTCGCCGGTGAACACCCATAAATTGACATGCGCGCGGAAAGGATCGGTTGCGGCGAGCGCCTCGCTCAGCTCGCTGGCAGCGCCTAGCCGCCACTGCGAGTATTCCTTGGCGCGATGGATATCTGTGAGTTCGGTCGCGATCCGCTCGATCGCGGTGATCGCGCCGGCGCTTCCTCCCTCGATCTTCGGCTTTTCCATGTCGGTAGCAATAACAGTCGTCCGCTTGCCGTAACTAGCAGATCGTTCCGTCTCTGAATTCGCCGCGTATGCGACCTGGAGAGTGGCAAGTTCGGCTTGGGAGAGTGTGTTCACGGGATTACGCTCGTCCCATGACGACCGGTACTCGATCGACATATCGGCAAGCCGGGCAGCGGCACTATGCGCGGGGACGGGGTCGCCTCGAACTCGAGCGCGCCCGCGCTAGGCCCGAAATCAGCATATAGAGGGGAGCGGCATGGAGCTGGTCGATAGGCTGGATCAGGTAATCGCCAACATTGGCACGCTTGAGGCGGTCCGATTTGCGCAGCGAGCCACGCATGCCAAAGCCTATCTTTCGCTCATCAAGCGGGGAACCTGCTTTCTGCCCTATCCGACCAGCGAGGGCATCGCGTTCGCACCGTCGCGTTTCATCGGCTATGTCGGGAACAGCTTCGCGAAGCATGCCGCCAATGATGCGCGCGACGGGCGACAGACCAATGCCGCGCTGAACGCAATTCTTAGTGAGGCCCTCGTCTCCGATGCCACGCTCGAAGGGGAGTATCGGCGCTTCTGCGCCAGGATCGGGATCGCTCCTTCCCGCACCGGCACGTTCGGGATCTCGCGAAAATATTGGGTGACGCCCGATATCCGCGATCGACTGGATCTCATCGCGGAAAATCTGGTGATCGAAACCCCCGGCCTCACGCAGACCGAGAAGGAGCAGATCATCAAGGCCAGGGTCGGGCAAGGTGCCTTCCGCGATGCGCTCGTCGCGCAATGGAAGGGCCGTTGCTGCGTGACGGGATGCGCCATCGGGCCGGTGCTTCGCGCCTCCCACATCAAACCCTGGCGCCAGTCGACCAACGAGGAGCGTCTCGACAGATTCAACGGCCTTCTGCTCGCGGCCAACATCGATGCCCTGTTCGATCGCGGGATCATCTCGTTCAGTGACGGCGGCGAAATTCTCTGCGGACCGGAGATCAGTGCTGAGGCGCTTGCCTCGCTGGGCTGCGATCCGACACGGAAAGTGAAGCTCGGCGCTCGCCATGCACCCTTTCTCGCCCATCACCGTGACAAGATCTTCGCGTCTCGCACGCAGGGGGCCACCGTGGACGCGAACCGCAGAAAATAACGGCCCGCCGACGAGACCGGAGCCTGGTCCATCCTGATGCGACAAGCCTTTGTCGCGGGATGGCCATCAGGCTATTCTAGGCCTCCCTTATCGCGTGAGATCATGTTCGAAGTCACCGGCACCGATATCGTCAATCTCAGCGATAGCGATCTTCGGACGCTCGTCGCGCGACTGGCATTGGCCGAACTCCGCAAACAGGGCGCACCGCTCTCCGCGGTCACCGCCGGCGGAAACCAGGATGCGGCGGATGGTGGGCTCGATGTTCGCGTCGACTGTCCGGTTCCGCTCGCGGACTCCGATTTCGTGCCGCGCGCGCAAACCGGCTTCCAGGTCAAGAAGCCGGACATGCCCGCCGCCGCGATCAAGGATGAGATGCGGCCCGACGACATATTGCGGCCGGTCATCACCGATCTCGCGAATGCATCCGGCGCCTATGTCATCGTCAGCGCTCAGGGTTCGGTCGCGGACAAGCCGCTGGCCGATCGCAAGGCTACTATCCGGAGCGCCCTGCACGACTGCCCGACCGCAAGCCAGCTCAAGACCGATTTCTACGATCGCGAGCGGCTGGCGACCTGGGCAAACGAATATCCCGGCATCGCGGCTTGGGTCCGCTCGCGCGTGGGTCTTGGGCTTTCCGGCTGGGGAAGCGTAGGCAATTGGACCGGCACGCAGGTCGGGGAAGCGACGCCCTATCTGTTCAACGACAAGGCCTGCCTCGTCGACGAGCGTTCGCGCGAGCGCGAACCGCTCACCATTGCCGAGGGTATAGCGCGCCTTCGCGCCGCGCTCCGGACACCGAAACAGTGCATCAGGTTGATCGGTCTGTCCGGCCTCGGCAAGACCCGTTTCGTTCAGGCTCTTTTCGAGAACGGGGTCGGCGACGACCCGCTCGACCCTGGCCTCGCCATCTACACGGACTACTCGACCGAGACCGAACCCAGCGCGCGGGACATGGCGCGCCAGCTGATCCTCCGCGGCCAGCGCGCGATCCTGATCGTCGATAATTGCAATCCCGCGACGCACGGCGAGCTTGCCCGGATCTGTTCCGATGGCTCCAGCGCCATCAGTCTGATCACCGTCGAATATGACGTCCGCGATGATGAACCGGAGCGCACCGAGGTGTTCCGGCTCCAATCCGCTGCGCCGGCGCTGGTCGCGGAATGGCTGGAGTCGCTGTTTCCGCACGTCTCGAAGGTCGATCGCGAACGAATTGCGGAATTCAGCGATGGCAATTTCCGTGTCGCCCGTGCGGTCGCCGAGACGCTCGAACGCGGTGAGACTTTGGGCAAGCTCAAGAGCCGCGAGCTCTTCGAGCGCATCTTCCATCAGCGCAACGAGAAAGATCAGAGCCTGCTCGCTGCGGCCGAGGATCTGGCGCTTCTCTATTCGATCGATGGCGAGGACGCATCAGCCGGTGGCGAACTCGCCGCCGTTGCATCGATCCGTCAGGTCGCGCCCCATACGCTGTTCGCGGCGCTGGTCGAGCTAGGTCGGCGTGGCGTCGCGCAGACCCGCGGTCGATGGCGCGCCATCTTGCCGCATGCGATTGCGAACCCGCTCGCGACCTTTGCCCTGGAGCGGCTTCCCGCTGCAGACTTCGATCGCTTCGCAGCTGGATTGCCGGACCGCATGCGCAAATCGCTGTCGCGTCGAATCGGTTATCTCCACGACGTGAAGGCTGCGCAGTCGGCCGTTGCACGCTGGCTTCGCGCCGATGGACCGCTCGGCGACCTCATCGCGCTGGGCGATACCGGCATCCAGATCGTCACCAACCTCGCGCCCGTCGCTCCCGATGCGGTGCTGTCGAGACTCGAGCTGACGCTCGATGGCGACGGCGGATTGGATATCGTCGCAACGACGGCCACCAATCGCCCTGCCTGGATTCGGCTCCTCAAGGCGCTCGCCTATGATCCAGCCCTGTTCGAACGGTCGGCGATGCTGTTGGCACGCTTCATCGCCGCCGAGCCTGCCGGCTTCAATAACAGCTCAGCCCGTGCGCCGTTCGGCGAGCTCTTTCAGCTTTACCTCTCGGGCACCCGCGCCGAACCGGAGCAGCGCCGCGCCGTCGTCCGCCGATTGGCAACCTCGAAGGACGAGGGGCTACGGCGTGCCGGTACGATCGCTCTCGGCTCGCTGCTGACCGCACGGCAGTTCAATGCGACGAGCGACTTCGATTTTGGTGCGCGGTCACGCGACTGGGGCTGGCAACCGAAAATCAACCGCGACACCTGGGATTGGTACGAAAAGGCCATAGAGCTCGCCGTAACCCTCGCGCCGCAACTCGATGAAGCGCGCCAGGTGCTCGCCAACAGCGTTCAGGAACTCTGGCATTATGGCGCCTGTCACGACGCGCTTGACCGCGCCGCGACCGCGCTCGTCAAGGAGAAGCCCTGGATCGCAGGGTGGATCGCGTTCCGCGTGGCATTCCGCTTCAGCAATCCGGAGATGCCGGCGGACATCAAAGCCAAACTCGAGTCCATCATCCAGCGGCTGAAGCCATCCGACCTACTTCACCAGGCCCGCGCGGTGGTGCTGTCACGCACCAGCGGCGGATGGGACGTGGCTGACTGCGAGACCGACGACGAGGATGGCATCAAATCTTGGACCAGGGCAGCGCAGTTGGCCGTGGATATCGGCCGGTCACTTGCCCAGGATGCCGAAACTCGGTCCGAGTTCCTCGGTGAGCTGCTTAACGAGAAGTCGCCACATCGCGCCTATCAATGCGGACGCGGGCTTGCTGCGGGCGCGGACGATCTGTCATCGATGTGGCAGGAGCTGACTGACCGGTTCCGCGAA
>BACX01000730.1 GCA_000333335.1 Sphingomonas-like bacterium B12
CGTGTCGATTCTTCCGGAGAAGTGGAAGCAAGAGCCGTATGGCACCCAAGGAGGAGGCTTCTGGGTTGTCGGCCTATTTGGCAGAAACGTGGTTTGGTACAATGACATCGAACATGGCTTCAACATCTCGAAATACTTGACCTATGGAGAGATAGGCGAATACTCGTGCAATCAGGATAACCTGCTGATAGCCGTGAAGGGCCTAACCCGTATGATCACAGGCGACTCCTGAAAAAGCGGAAAGGCAGCAGTTGGGGCGATAGCGGATGCCATCTACATTGGCCCGCGACGCCTCTTGGCATACCATACGAGCACGATCGGAAAGCCAGTAAGCGCGATCAGGAAACCGAATGTTCTACGCAGGTTCGCGTCGTGCACGCACGCGACCCGATCTGACAGAGGGGCGATTCCACAATCTCCTGCTGTGATCACGGCAACACCGACCACCACGATCGCCATCATCCAATAGACTACGGCGAGCAGGACGAGATTGCGTTTTTTCATTCAGGCAAAATGAATGAACGGCTGGTTGCAGGCAAGTCACGTCGGTGAGTTAAGGGCAATAACTGGGGCGGCAACGGCCCGGCAGATTTTCCGTTCGACACCCGTCAGGCCGCTTCCGGCGCGATTCGAGGCGCGAGAGCCTCCGGATCGGCAAGGGATGGTGGGTAGCGCTCGGACAGCTTTCGGAAATATTTAGGTCAGTCTCAGTCGGTCGGCTTATGGCGTGGGTGGCAAAAAATTTCCCAGCAATAAATGTCGTATCTAAGTTGCATCTTCCGAATGACTGGCTCAAAATCATCGAGAGATCGAGACAGAGATTTGTCAGCCTCATCAGAATTCGAGAAAGATCTGCAACTCGAAGTGACTATCAGTTTGTCCTTTGGTACATTCTTGTCCGCATTCATCTCCTTAATTACCGCCAGAACGACAGGGCCAAAGCGACCATCGAACGCCTTCCCCTGCTTTTCTCTTAGCTCCGGATCGCAAAGCCGGGCGCCACTGGCATTCGCAGCGGACCAATACATCTCGCTCGGCACATTTAAGCTCTCGATGAGATGCGCGGCACCGTGAGGGGGCAAGGTCGGAGTGGCAAGAAACAGGACGTTTAACAGAGCTATCATATGCCCCTCCCTACGCGGTCTCGATGATTATTGATTTGATCGATCCGCCGCAATGACCGGTTCCGGGACGATGGCGAATTGGCTTGAGCGGCAACAAGTGGGGCGATTGCGGCCCGTCAGTGGAAGCGCGCCTTCAACCACGGCACGCGCTGCATCGCCTCTGTTTCGGCCGTTTCCGGTGAATCATATATTCCCAACTCTGGTCCGAGTAGACCCCAACCCGGATCATCGCCCGTAATGACGGAGGCGTCGGCCCATTGCCGCCGGTAGGAGAAATTGCCGTCCAAACGCTGACAGATAACCACCCGCTCGCCGCCATCTGGCTTCTCGATGATGCGAAAGCGATCCTGCATCGCACTTCGATGCCATGGCGGCTACGGGTCCGCAATTGGGGTCGAGATAAAGCCGTCCTGATGACGGCAAGTGGGGCGTTAGGCGAACGGCAGCATCGACGCTTCATCCCTGACACGCCTTCAAATGCCCAGAAGGCCCCTTACAGCGCAGGTAGCCCTCCGGTCCACTCAGGGGAAGCAGACGGGCACAACGACGCTGTAAGGGGCCTTGGCGGGCCTTATGGCCTATTTAAGACTGGGATGGTTAGATTTCCGTAGTCGAGATGATGAATTGCCTTATAGGTCGCCTCGATTGAGATGCTTCCGACGTAGCGAGCATCGAGGTCGCTCTTTGCGTGTCCCACGACATCGTTGATTATGTTTTGGTTCAGATTGAAATCGGAAACGGTGAGCATCGTTTTGAACGAACTGCGCAGATTATGAAAGGTTACCTCTTGCCTCGCATCCGTCGGCAGGATGTCGCCAAGCATTTTCTTGATCACGGTCCTGTTAAAGGCTCGCATCAGGGATGAATTTGACCACGCGGCGTTTGCCTTGTCGAAAACCTTTTCGTTTCGAGGTTTCCAGTCAGGAAATAAGCGCTCGGCGCCGCTGGCTCTAATGCGTTCGACATACTCGCGAAAGCCGAGCCTCATAAGCGCGTCTAGGATTGGAACGTTGCGAGCGTAGGAACCTTTTGTTCTCCTGAATTTATTATCGCGCACGACGATGTGCGGATGATCTCCGTCGAGGAAAATTTCCGAAAGCTGTAAGCCGCCGAGTTCTGATGCTCGCATACCTGTGTAGAGCGCAACGATCGGTCCCCAATATTCCATGCCATTGAGGCGCAGATCACCGGGGCTATGGGTATCGGTCGCTGATTGGCATCCAGTGAACCACGGATGTTGAAAAATCCGGTTCAACTCCCCGACTGTAAACGGCCGTTTGCTAGGCATTACCGATTTGTCGGGTTTTGGAAACCATGCGCTTAGGTTGATGCCCGATGCAGGGTTAGGCCCATCAAACGTTCCACGGTCGATTGCCAGCTTGATTGCGCTACCGAGGAAGCCGATCCGCTTCCTACCCGTTGAAAGGGACATAGTGCGATGCACGCTACCCACCGTGGCGCCCCCGACCTTCTGCTCCGACATCCATTTCGCGAATGTCCTGAAATCGTTGATGCCAAAGGCCGACAGCCGCCTATTCCCGTTCAATGCCTCGAACGTGGTAAGGGACAATTCGATCTCGGACAGAGTTTTGGGTGTTACTTTCTTGAAGGCGACATATTGGTCCACCGCGTCTCGGAGCGTGATGGAAGACGCTGATCGCTTTGGCGTTGCGGTTGGCAATCGCGGAATCGCACGACCATCGTTGAGCGCCTCCACACGCTCATAACCCTCCTTCATCCCCGCCCGGATCGCTGCGACAACAGCGGCGAACTCTTCGCTGCCAGCCGGAGCCGCCAGCTTTTCACGCGCGATGAGTGCTTTCGCCGCATCCGTTGGGCCTTCTACTTCTGACGACCCGCTGACAGGTCGGCGGGATAGCGATGCTGACAGCGCTTCGGCGTTTGTCTCGAACTCGGCGACCATCCGCTCCAAATCGGCGGCGAAGGCGGGGCTGCGATCGGCCTGCAAATGAGCCTGCTCGAATGGCCTTGCCGTAATATCCCGAAAGCGCTCGCGGATGTCGTCTAGGTCAGCTTGCGTAACCTCGCGTAGCGGAATGGATGCCGCCCTTAGCATCGGCTGTGGCTTGCCGGTGGCCCGCGCCACCAAATCCTCAAACTGCGCGTGGACCACGGCAGCGGCGGCGAGCATCGCGCCTTGATCTTTCGTGCGTAGAGATTTGCGAAATAACTTTTGCCCACCGAAGTAAGTTTGAAATTCAAGTGGACGATGAATCACCGCGCCGGGAACTCGGCGATGATACTGATACATTCCATCCCTTTTAATAACGTAAGGAACTGTTGCAGTCATAAATTGAACCTTGATAATATTGTTGTATCACATCAATGTCTCCCTCATAGAGAACGCTTATCGCCCGATATGCAAGGCGTTTAGGCGGACTAGACCACCTTTGACTTTTGTTCAAGCGGTCCCGTTGGGGTCACCAAAATCCTCTCCCAGAGGGTTCCAGAAGATGCCAGGAATGGCGGATTTCTGCGGTTTTTCGTGGTAAGGTATCCCATGCGGAGCGGTCTCGGACCACCGGATACCAGCACGTTGATGGTATGTCTGATGGTAGCGCAGCCCTCCCTGAGCAGGAGATATCATCATGGCGCTTACCGCTCTCGCGATCAGAAACGCCAAAGGCCGGGACAAGCCCTACAAGCTCACCGACAGTGACGGGCTGTTCCTCTATGTGACACCGAATGCCATCGC
>BACX01000729.1 GCA_000333335.1 Sphingomonas-like bacterium B12
GCCTATCTGCAGGGCTGGATGTCGGCACGGGGCGGCTTCCCCGGCCGATAAAAGAAACCCCGCCGACATAAGCCAGCGGGGCCAAGGTTCAGGGGGCGGGCGAAGGGGAAAGCCCGCCCCTCTTCAATGATCAACATCGACGGAGGTTTCATGACGGACGAACGGGCCGCGCCTTCGCGCGCGAACCGCTGGCCGAGGCTGGCCGCAACGATCGGCGCAACGGCGGCAATCCTCACCGGCACGACAGTCTCGAAGTGGGAGAGTGGCGGACGCCAGCATCTGGAAGCGTATCACGGCGCTGCCGATGCGCCCGGCGTATGGACGATCTGCGACGGCGACACGCTCGACGTGAAGCCGGGCGACCGGGAGACGCCGGCCGGGTGCGCGGTGCGGATCGACAAGCGGCTGGTGTCATTCGTCGGCCCTGTGCTGAAGGCCGCCCCGACACTGAGGGGCCACCCCTACCAGCTCGCCGCCTCGATCAGCCTCGCCTACAATATCGGCGCCGCCAACTTCGCCACGTCGACCGTCGCCCGCCGCTTTCGCGCTGGCGACTGGGTCGGCGCGTGCGCCGCTTTCGCCATGTGGAATCGGGCGAATGGGAAGGTCGTGGCTGGCCTCGTGAACCGCCGCACCGACGAAATCAAAATCTGCCTCACGGAGTTACCGAAATGAACGATCTTCCTTCGCCTGCATCCACCGCCGCGCGGGCGATCGCCGCTGCGATCGTCCGGCACGTCATCACCGCTGCCGGCACGGCACTGGTCGCGCATGGCTACGTCGATCAGGACACGGTCAACGGCGCCGTTTCCCCGATCGCGGACGAAGTGCTCGGCGCGCTGCTCGTTGCTGGAGCCGCCTTTTGGAGTGCCATCCGGGCGCGCGCTGCTCATTGGCGATGGGTGGAGGCGCTGTACGCGCCTGCGGAGCCTCGGCCGCCCGTGCAGCCGTCCTGAGGCGCCGCCACAGGCGCGCCAGCCAGCCGATCATCACTCTCACCCGCAAAGCCTACCAAAAGGAGAATATCATGTCCGTTGCCTCCACCCTCAAGAAGGTTCTCGGCTTCGTTGCCGGCATCCTCATCCCCGGCACCAGCGAAGGCACCACCGATCTCACGCACGCGATCCAGCAAGAGCTGGCGACCGCATTCGGCCAAGCAGCGAAAGACCTCGCGGCGAAGCTCTCGATCGACACGACCGGCATGAGCGGCCCCGACAAGGTGTTCGCCATCACCAAGGCGCTGATCGCCACGGCCGAGGCGCAGGGCATCAAGGCGGACGTCAACATCATCGGTGCGGTCGCCCTCGATGTTGCCCAAGCGGCCTACCGCGCGACGCTCCCGAACCTCGAAAGCGGCCTCGTAGCGCTCGCCTCGGCGATCGAGAGCGCGGGCGGCCTCAAGCTCGCCGCCACGCTCGTGGTCGACGGCATCGAAGTGCTGGCCGGCACCACGGCGGCAGCGGCCTGATGCGGCTTTTCGGGCGCCTTGCCGGCAATACGCCTCCGGCGCTGCCGGCAGGCGCCCGAGCCTATGTCGACGGATTCGGGCCGTTGCGCGATCGCTTCTGCGTTCGGGCGAAGCGGCCGGAGGAGGATGGGCTTGGCGCGCTGGTACGTGGTGACTTCTGCACGGGGTCGGGAGCGCAAATGTATGCGTCGTGGTGCAACGGCGAAGGGGCGCTCAATTGGGACGTGAACGGGTCCGGAAAGCCGGTTTGAGGCAATGAAAATGTTTTACACCGCGCCGCTAACCTATTGATCTCGAACAGACGATTTTCGCGACGTTTTACACGAGAACCTGCAGATTTCAGCTATTCGTGCCAGCTTGGAAGGCTAGCTTTGCCGGCTCATGAATTCCTCGATACTGATGCGTTCACCCTTATGCTTTTCCGGCAATGGCGGAAGCGAGGGCAAATCTGCCGTTTTTCCATTACTGGTCGTCTCGATCCATTCGGCCATCTCACGCGAAAAGGTGTCGCAAACAATCATGTCGAGCACCGTTTTCCTGATCCTGTCTGACGAAACGGCGTGCTGAGATACCTTCAAACTAGACCTGACGACTTCCGCCGTAGTCCATCCCTCCGCGTCATCCTCCCCGACTCTTCTCAGGGAGAATATTTCATGAGCGAAGAAGTTTCTGTATTCGCGAAGCCGAGACATCATCTCCGCTAGGTGCGCGAGCGCGTCCGCTCCACGCCCCTCAACCATTGTCGCGGCCCATGCCGAAAGCGTATTCGTAAGGGCGACGCCCTGCAGGTTCGCAGTAGCTATAAACAGCGGCCACGAGGGCTGGCCCCCTGCACGCAAAGCCCTTCGTGCGTTGTGCTCGATGCGGTTCCATATGATCGTGATATTGCCCAAATCGAGCGTCACCGATTGAATCGGCGTCATGCCGGGATGAGGGGTCACCATCGCCGCTACAATCACGTTCGCTTGGCATACGTCAATCTGTGCGGGTTAACGCCCGCCTTCGGCATTGTTTTTCCGTTACCACGGTCCCGCTAAGTCGTTGATTTCGATAGGTGGCATTTGATGTGGCTTGTTGGTATTTAGCGTTGATATTTAACAACATTTCGCGTCCACGGCGAAAACACGGGTTCGAGTCCCGTTGGGGTCACCAATTCAGCAAAATCAAGCACTTAGCCTTCTTTCAGGGGCTTTGTCGCGCATGTTTGTCTCACACTTTTTTAGGGTGGAGAGAGGCCAGAGAGTGCCGATTTCAAGGGAGCGTGGTTCAGCGATCGGCAAAACCATCTGTCTTGCATCGTTCGTTGGCGGCTCGGGTTCGCCAAGGCGGGCAACAATGAGCGCTGCCATCGTACCTGCCGCTCTTTCGACTAGGGAGGGATTGGCGGCCGTCAGGGCCAGCCTCGCCCATATCGGGGAATCAGCGAGGATGTCGGCTATGCGTGCAGGTTCGATTCGGTCCATGCATCAATGAGAACATAAACAGAACCCGGTCGCAATCACACTTGGCGCTTGCTCTCTTGCCGCCGATGGGTTTCCGCGTTCGGCAAAGAGGGCGCATGTGTATCCAAGTCATCGATAAGGATCTTTACAATGCACCTGCCAATGCGCTAATTATTTCGGACGGCAACGCCGTTTTATTCCAACAATTATGGAGTGTAATATCGAAAAGGAACAGAAATTTGGCAAGCTACAAAACTTATATTGAGCTACATTGTAAAGATTGCGGTTATGATAGTCTGAACCCTGGAACTTGGCGTGAGCAAATCGCTGCATGTCCCGCAACCAATTGTAATCTGCATTCAGTAAGAGCGGTTCCCCGACATTGTATGAGGGGTGGGCAGATCGACCCTGCTGCCATCGCAGCCGTTATCGCCAAACTCGAAGCGATAGATCGAAGGAGGGCAGAAGAGGGCCGATAACCCTCGATTTGGCGTTGATTCGCCACCAGATGCGCACAGCCAAGGCACGTAGGGTATCCTAACCCGTCTCGTGCCTTCGCTGTGCGCTTTTGTAGGCAATTTGCCACCAACCTGCGAACGTCCGGATATGGTGGTTAGCGGACATTCTCGGACGAGTTGAAAATCTCGAACTCGGCCACGCTTGTCGATCCCATAGCGCTAATCACCTGTTTCTCCCGAAAACCGGGTCGCTTGCCGAGCCATGCAAGAAAGTCTTGGCATCCCGTTGCCTCAAGCGGAAAGACACCAACCGGATCAGGTGTGTTTGCGAAGAGATAGAACAGCACGTCATCTCCCCACGGGCCGCTGTCGTCCGTTACAATGACGACCCTACGCAGATCATCTGCGGGCAATTTGCGTGTGTCAGATCGTCCATCGCTCGTCGAAATCACGTCGTCAGTGATCGACACGGTCCAAGGACATTTCGAAGCTCCAACGCCTCGGAATTGGACAACGAGCAAATAGCCAACGATTGCTAAACCGAATGCGGCAATTTTGTCATGGCCGCCGACAAGTCGCCAGCCATTATAGGCACTTAGTGAAGTTGCGATGAAGGCCGCGAGCCAAACGCCTACAACGAGGCGATATGCAATGCTCGGCTGACCCTGCTTCCACGATGGTTTTTTGGCTTCCATCGTGAGAGATTAGCGGTTGCCGGTGCGGCTTCGCAATGTCTGCATCTGGGCGAATGCGGTCAGCCCTATATCAATCATCCACAGTTGGAACATAACGCAAACTGATACCCATTGCGCCCGATCGTTGGCGCTGGCATTGATGCCTATGCGGTTCGGCAAAATCCAAACCGTGAGGCGTGGAAACCTCTTTGCCACAAGGTCCGGTCGAGTTTTCTCGGCCGGGTGGCATGCGCGTATGTCCAGCCGGTTCGCCGGTAAAGGTGCATGCGCCTTGTCCTTGTGCAGGGTTTCCAACGCCCGGCTCGCAGCCGGGAACGCCTCCTACAGGGACAGGGGGCGGCATGACGATACGAACAAAGCATGTGGTGGCCTTGACGGTGGCGGGCGCCCTGTCAGCCTGTGCGACGCCTGTTACGCCTCGCTACTCTGTCGGAACGGACAACGTGGTCGCGCTCCGCGACCTTCACGCTACAGGCATCAGCGTGGGCGCCTTCGAGGAACCTGCACAGGACGATGTGAAGTGCCGTGGTATCGGCCTCATGCGGATGCAGGACGGGCTTACCCATGCCCAGTATGTCGAGAGGGCCCTTGCCGACGAGTTGAAGGTAGCGGGCGCCTATGCGCCGCCACCGGGCAGGGTAACGATCAGCGGGCGCCTACTGCGCATTGATGCCAGTTCGGGCCTTGGGAGCGAAAACGGGCGCTGGTCGATGACGATCGCCCTTACGTCCAGCAACGGCGCCACGCTTACCGTATCGAACGACTACACATTCAGGGCAGGCTTTGCCGCCACCGCCGCGTGCAACAACGTAGCACAGGCCTTCGTGCCTGCCGTGCAGGACATCATCGGTAAGGCGCTCGCCTCGGCCGACTTCCAGAACCTCATTCGATAGCGTCGGCACCGCGCCGCAATCCAACGGGAGCAACGCACATGCTCATTGTCGTTATCGTAGCCTTCGTCATCATCGGCGGCATCATCATGGGCATCATGCAATCCAACGTGCAGCATGGGCATACGCAGGCCCTTGCCACGATCGACGGCTTCAATCCTGCCGTCAGGTTCGATGGAGGTTTCGGCCCCAGCCTCGCGCTCGATCCTGCTTCCAACCGCTTCGCGATCATGCGCGGAGCGGACGTCAAGGTTTTCACCTTCGATCAGCTTGTAGCGGTAGAGGTTGAACGGAACGGTGGATCGCTGACGAGGACGAACCGGGGAAGTCAGGCCAAGGGAGCTATCATCGGTGGTCTGCTGCTTGGGCCTGCGGGCCTCCTCGTCGGTGGCCTGTCGGGATCGAAGACGGCCACGGACCTCGTGAAGCGCCTGTCGCTCAAGGTCTTCACCAACGACCTTGTGCAGCCCGTCCATGAGATCGTGTTCTTCAAGGACGGACAGGGGAAGGAACAGAACTCCATGTTCGTTCGGCGGGCGGCAGAGCGCCTCGATGAATGGCATGGACGGTTCCGCACGATCCTAGCGATGCAAACGGCGGCAGTGGAGCCGTCAGCCCCAGCAGCCCTATCAATTCCTGTCGATCAAATCAGGTCTGCCGAGACGCCAGCTTCCGCACCGTCAAAGCCGAGGGCTGGATGGATAAGCAGGACATTCTCATCTTGAACCGCCTACTCTCCATACTAGCCAGAATAAGAAACGGCACTTAGAGAGAGATATTACGCACTAGTTACGTTGGTTCAACGTGCCAATATTTTATTTACCTTCACTAGTAGCCTTCCTCTTCTGAAATAGCCCCTTAGAGAAGCTACTCCGCTTTTCGACGCGATCTTTCACTTCAAGATATACTGCGTCCAAATGAGACAGAAAGAAGTTCGCTATACCATTAAATTCCAACCGACAGATATCATCAATAGACAGAGCTGACATTGACAATATGAGCTCCTGAGAGCCATCTTTCATGCTCTTTAAATGGGCGCTGTCATCATCTGCCAGAGACCCTTCAATCACACCTTCTAGAACCTTCTCTTTTGCCGCCAACGCCCTATCAAACATCTTGTCCCAGTTATCGATCCACCACATACCCATCGGTGAAGCTGGATATATCAGCTCTAGCGCACGCGCTCTTTTCATCAGGTCAGACCAAGGGTTATGCAAAGAATTCAGACCACCTTGTCGCATTCCACAACCGAATGTTGGATATATATGACTAAAGAACTTAAGTATTCTTCCGTCATGGGTCTCTGCCTCCACAGCTGATCGAAGCATTTCCAGCATAGGCAAGCACCATTCATCCTCAATTCGATCACGGTCCATACCTATCAACATCGGCACCACATTCTCAATCGAAGCATGAAAACCCTGCTCCAAGAACGACTTCACGACACTCAGGGGAGATTCCCGCAAATAAACAGCGGTGAAGTATTCCTGAAACGATCGATGAACAAAGCTATATTCTAGGCTTTCATACTGCATGACACATACACTAGATATAAGATCGTCAATAATTTCGCGAACCTTCGCATCGACACTTGAGGCGTCTAAAGCAACAATAATGTATTGCTCAATCTGATCGAATGAAAACTCGTACTTTCTTTCAGAATATGTGATAGCACAAAAAGCCGAAAACAGCTTTTTGAAGCCTTCCTCGGTTACGCCGCTTATCAATGGACGTCGAAACTGTGACTTGGTAACGTCATGGCCACGCAAAAGCGTTTCAAAGGCATTCGCATAAAATAGGTGCATTTTGTCAGGAACTTCAGCGAACAGCTCGTAAGTAAGTAACATCAGTATGGCCAAGAGGGGGGTTTGAACGAAACTTCTGTCTTTATCACTGAACAACTTTGGAACTGCATCATTTAGGAATCGTGTCTTCGTTTCTTTGTCATACTCCAGCTTTGAAATAAGCTCGACCGTTGCCTCTTCTGTCATCGGCATCATATCGAACACTTGAAATTGCTCCCATGCTTCGAACGCGCGGTCGTGCCTTCCAGAAACTATGAGCGGGCACGCGGGGTAGTCCATCGCAAATCGGAGGATCGCTGCCTCCACCCTTCGTTGTATATCCGGTTTAACCTCGTCAAAGCCGTCCAGTATGACACTGAAAAATCTGCTTTTCAGAGCATTATCCAATTCTTCCTTCGTAGTATTCCCTCGGTCTCTACTGTATATTTCATGCAATACCGATAATATGCTATCTGATGATGCCGCTTCTATCTTCCTGAGCTCTACGAACATCGGAGCGAAATCGAACGAATTATCAAGATGCCTCAGGCAAAAATGCTTAAGTAGGACGCTCTTCCCCAATCCGGCGGAGCCTCGCACAACAACTCGCGTACCATTTATCGCAGTCAGCAATACATCGTCGGACGACAGAATATCTATCCCATTCGAAAGTCTTGGTTCAACGAATATATCCCTCAGCTGTGCTGATTTCTGTCGGTAAAGCAGATTTTTAATCTCAGATACTCTGGAAAGTGTATTAATTAGCTCCGGACGATAAGCCGATATAAGCGCCTTTCTAAGCTGCTTTTCGCTATCGACCGAAATAGAAGCTATACGATCTAGAAACCGTTCTATCAGCGTCATTAGCAATCCCCTTTAGGAGATTTTTGGAGGCGCTTGATGCCACCCGTCAAGAGGCCACCGGTTAGGCCGATCTATCTCGGCAGGAATCGATCATATCAGACCAACGCGTCTGATGCTCAGAATGCGACGTATCGGTTCGAGCGGCGCTGCGCCTTTCCTCGAGTCGCATCCATGATCAAGCGCCGCCTACTCCGACTCGGCCACCGCATCAAAAAGCACTGACGATACAAAAGTTGTGCCTTTTGAGACCGGATATCGCGCCGTTGATTTAATGTCTCAAAAGATATTGACTCGGATTATGAGTCGGCTTCATAAGCATCAGGGTAACTTCTGACGCTAGGGGCGACATATGAGCCGCATTGCCTACTTCCGTGTTTCGACCGGATCGCAGTCTACGGAATCCCAACGGCAGGCTCTTGGCGGCGGCTTTGATCGCGAGTTCACCGATGAAGGCGTTAGCGGCGCTACCTTGGCGGCAGATCGACCCGGATTCGGCACGCTGCTCTCTTACATCCGCGAGGGCGACACGCTCTATGTCTATGCCCTCGATCGCCTTGGGCGCGATGCACTCGATGTGCAGGCCACCGTGCGCAAGCTGCTCGGCATGGGTGTCACTCTCGACGTGCTAGGCCTTGGCCCCATCGGAAGAGGTGTCGGGGAGTTGATCGTTGCCGTCCTAGCGCAAATGGCGGACATGGAACGCGCGAGGATCAAGGAGCGCTGCGATGCTGGACGCGATGCCGCCCGCGCCTCCCTTCTGTCCACCGGCAAGACCCACAAAGGCAAGGCCAGCCTTGGCAGGCCAAAAGCGGCTGACGCTGTGGAAGTCGCCCGGTGGCGGAAGGAGAACGGTGCAACGATCCCGCAGACTATGGCGCGCTTCGGGATCAGCAAGGCGACGGTGGCGCGCTACTGCGCTGTGTAGCAGCCTTTCGGCTAACGCCCCAATTGCAGCCATCGCCGTAAACGATCATGATACCTCAAATCGGTCATCGGAACGAGCGGGAGAGCCATGAAGTTAAGCACCACGGTGATGGAGCGAATTGGCGTCGCGACCCTAATCGTCGGAATGATGCTGCTCCCAGCGATCGCCTCTATGCATCTTTCGCCCTACTGGATGATCTTAGCGCTCGCCATCGCGTGGAGTGGGGCGTATTTGCGTTCTCGTAGTCGTCGTGCGCAACAGGCCGCCACAATTCGCCAGCGATAGCCACTTGAGCCGTTCGGCTATCGCCCCAAAGGCGGTCGTGAACGCCGCGTTTGCATTTCGCTGATTGCCGACGCAACCTCGCTCCTTTATCATGCTCCGCTGACAAGCGCAGGGCGGAACGATGTTCCATAAAGTTTTACTCGCCGTTGTATCGTTCTCGCTGTTATCGGGAGAGAAATATCCGCCCGCCCCTAGCCACAAGCATGCCGGTCCTATTCAGAGCGATATCATTCAGTCCTTCGCCACGGACTGCGGGGCAGGGATCGGGCGATATTCTGTTTCGCTAACAATGCCGGCAAAAGCGGAAGCATATCTTAGTGGAATAACGGTAGATGGGAGAGTGATCGAAGAACCAGTTCTCAGTGAAGCCAACAGGGCTTTGAAAGGTATTTCGCGGGTTCAATATGCAACCGTCGAATGTATCAATAGCGGTCTCGCCGTTCAGGTTACGGGGTCAGATTCCTCAAAAGACCAGAAACTTTTGGTGATATTCGTAGCTTCTCGGCGCGGTCTTGATGGCATTCGGACTCTACCTGCTGTTTCATAGCCGCGTCTAGAGGAAGTCGATCGAGATCACCTTGGGAACCGGCAAAGAAGCGGCAAGCAATTTCCAAAAGCAGTCCAGCCGTTTTCCACCAATTGCCGCCATCGCCGAAGTCCTAGAAAAAATCGCCTTGGCGCGTCAGGATTCCGTTTCCTCCCGACCGATCTCAAAACCAACCCTCACACTTGCGATCGGACGAGGAAGGCGGCGAAGGGGAGCGCCCCGCGCCCCCCCAAGTCGTTATCACTTCTCCTTTATCAGCGGCTCGACACCAACCCAGCGCTTGAAGGCGGCTGACAGAACATCCTTCGCCAGTTCCTTCTTGCTCGCGGGAACGATCAACGAATCGTGGACCGGATAAGCTGGCACGCCGTGATCGATCGCTAAAACATACACCGCCTCAATGACCGCCTGTGCCTCGATGTATTGAAGATCGCCCCAACGGTAGGGGCAGGTGGGCCAATCCGCCATATGGAGCCAGCGCTTAAGCACGGCCTCCTTCACCGCCTTGTTGTTGGCAACCTTGCTTAAATCTGCCCCACCATGATCCTCCGCATACTGAACGCGGGTTTCACGCGTCCATTTATCAAGAAAGCCATCGTGGCCCATGGTCTGCGCGAACCACAGCTTGACGACATCGCGGGGGAAGCCGGGAACATCATAGGGATCAACCTCGGGACCGATAGGATGCCCCATCAGCTTGAAGAGTATGCGTGCCTGGCTGCTGCCGATGTCGAGTTCGATCGTCGGTTCGCCATTGATTAGAAGGTAGGGACGCCGCTCGCGCTCGATGCTCTGATAGCAACCGCCGATGGGATACATCCTGCCGCCCTTCTCATATCCGTAGCTGACCTTACCCCCGCCGTTGAAGATTCGGTGGAAACCCTTGAACGTAGTCATCGGCCGGTAGTTCGGGGCCTTGGTCTTGTAGAGAGGTAACGGCGGAAGTTCGATTTTTTGCTTTAAAAAGAAAGTGTTCAACTCGACCATCTGCTTTGCATGAACTGCTGCCAGTGGATGGGTTAGGTCCACCGGGATGGGCGCGCCACCAATCTTGTGCTGCCGAACCTTCTTCGTCTCGGATTTGAGGATCAGGACATGGGCAGGATCATTCGGAATACCCACGACATCATAGTGCGCGCGCGAGACGGCGGATGTCACGCCTGCATCGGCCGCCAGCTTCAACAGGTCCGATGTAGCCCGGAAGCGGCTTGCCTTCCCCGCCCAAGCGCCCTTAGCGATCTCCCTGCGGCTACCGACCTTAATCTCGGCATAGCCTAGGGATTCCATCGTTCTGATTACCCGGCGGAAGATGTCATACCCGATCTTCTCTCCGGTAAATTTACCTGCGGAAAAAGGACGGTATCCCCATCCATCTGTTCCCCATGCTGCCGCTTCCATAAGGTCTGCCATGACCGCGCCGACGCCTTGCTCGAAATCGGCCCTTGGGGAACCCGTGCCTCCCGACGCCCTCCACACACGTTCGGACACGCTACTATTAAGCGCTTTGGCTGCCGGAGATATTGGCTGAAAATCAAGGCCCATGTAGAGGGCGCCATCATCTCGTGATTCTGATACGATTGCCGACGAGGTCTTTTTTCCGATACGACTAGATAGTTTAACGATTTCGTATTTTACTTTTTTCTCTTTTATCATTTTAAAAAATCCCGATATTTGTTTTCATATTGTCCTTTCTTATTTCCTATCTACGATCTCTTTTAAGGGGAGAGCGGCGGGAGGAGGTATACTAGTAAGGATTTAGGACATAGACGCAAAAATAGATAGGTTTGACGCCTATCCTGAATGTCTTTGGCAATGTCAGGTGGATCAGGAATACGTATTCGCCTTCCTGAGAGGAAGCGCATGTAGCAGCGAACGCCCTTCTCGTCAACATCGACACGTCGACCAAGGTTCAATGTGAATACAGAATTGTAGTTTAGTCTCAATATTCCGAGCTTTAATTATATTCTATGCAGAATTTAAATATGTTTAAATAACTATATAGTAAGTTAACGATTTAATCCACTTTGCCGAAAACTGTATCGATAAATAGGCAGAATGAGCGACAATGCGCATCATTGCGATCAGACCAGAACCATGCAAGAAGTTCTCACAGCCCCAAGGGAGTAGCGCCGTGTCCGAAGATTCAAACCTCCATATTGTAAACCTCACTGCTGAAATCACAGCAAATTACGTTGGCAACAACAAGGTTGGCCTTGGCGAGATCGGCGGTTTGATCGCGTCAATATACAGCGCCTTTGAAACAGCGGGCGCCCCTGCCCCGGAGCCGGAAGCGGCGCCTACGCCCTTCGTATCCGTCCGAGCATCGGTCAAACCCGACTACATCGTATGCCTCGAATGCGGAGGTAGGCAAAGAATGCTGAAACGGCACCTGATGACCGCCCACGGCCTGTCTCCTACGGAATATCGTGAGAAGTGGCGCCTTCCCCCCGATTATCCCCTCGTCGCCTCAAATTACGCTGATCAACGGCGGACGCTGGCAAAGGAGATCGGGCTTGGGCGGGGTGGGCGTAAGGCTGTGGAAGCCGTTGTCGAGCCGGTGAAGAAGGCGGCAGCCACGGGCAGAAAGACTCTCGGTATCTTCGCAGCGAAGGCNGCGGCTGTTGCCCATCTGGGAGGCGATAAGCCTGTCCTTTGTCCCTGCAAGCGTGGCCCCGGTAGGGCCAGGAAGGTGTCGGCGCCGAAAACCTGATGTTGCCGTTGTCGGTGGCGGGCGCCATGCTGCTGCC
>BACX01000728.1 GCA_000333335.1 Sphingomonas-like bacterium B12
GCCAAGCTCCCTCCATTTCCGGAGATACCAGCATGATCAGGAAACTGGTCAGCGCGATGATGCTCGCGCTGACGATGACGTTTGTCGTGCCCGCGCACGCCGATGATCCCGTTGCGATCGGCATCGCCAATCGAGCGTTGACGATTGCCAACGGGACTGCATCTGCGGTCGCAGGATCTGCAGCTGCGGCGGCCAGCGCGGCCACCAATGCCGCAACATCGGCGACGAACGCGGCGGGTTCGGCGACCAACGCCGCCAGCTCGGCGACGGCGGCGGCAAGCAGCGCCGCGATCGCACAGGCCGGCGCAGCCTCCTTCGTTCCCGCGAAGAACAAATTCAACGCGGTCGGCACGAAGCTCGCGAATGCCCAAATTCGTGACGATAACGGGCAAATTCAGACGAACGCCGCGTTCACCGGCAGCGTCTACACCGACTATCAGCCGATCTCGCCGTCGACCGCCTACGCGAGCAACAATGGCGCGAACGTCAAGCTGAGCTGGTACGACGTCAACAAGACGTGGATCAGCAACGTCAACATCAGCAGCGCGGCATCGGTGACGAGTCCGTCGAACGCGGCCTTTGTGCGGTTCGGCGTGGACAATTCGATCAACGCGGCGACCCTGCAGATCGAACCCGGCACGGTCGCGACTGCCTACGAGGCCTATCACGTCGTACTCTCGTCTGCCGCCCTGCCCACCATCGGAACCTCGAACCTCGCGTCCGGTGCTGTCACGATCCCGAACACTGCGTTCTTCACGCCGGGCAAGAACAAGTTCGATGCGAGCCAACCCTACACGGCAACGGCGCAGCTGAACGGATCAGGGCAGATTTCGGTGAACGCCGCGTTCGCGGGTGTGGTCTACAACACCTATTTTCCGGCCCTCGCTAACACTTCGTACATCGCCAACGCGGCTTCGAACGTCACTATCGCGTGGTACAATAGCGCCTTCGCGTACATCAGCGCGGGTTCCTCTAACTCGGGCCTGCCCATCATCAGCCCGGCGGGTGCCGCTTATTATCGCATTGGCTTGCCTAACTCTCTCGACCGATCGAATTTCCAGTTCGAGATTGGTTCGGTTGTGACATACTTCGAGCCTTATGCGGCCGTGATTGGAAACGGCCCCACGGCCGCACAGATCAACGCCGCTCTGCGTTGGGCAGCGAATGACCTGAGCTTGCCGCGCAAGGAATACCTGCTGAAGGGCGTGGAGAATAATCTCTACCACCGCACGCTGCAGCGCCGCTGGTCGAGCGACCTATTCTCGACCCGGATGACGGGTACGGTAGGCGGTGCGACCATCCTGAGCCGCGATCGCTATTCGAGGCTCACGCCCACGGCGACCGGTTCGGCCACGCTCACGGCGACGCTCTATGACGGTGAACTTGATCCCGTAGTCATCAAGTCGACGCTGGCGATCGTCACCGATCCGGCGACGCCGACCAACGCCACCAACGTGATGATGATCGGGGACAGCTTCCTCGACATCGGCGTGATCATGAAGACGGTCGTCCAGACTATCCCGAACGTTACACTGGTCGGCACCCGCAAGGTGACGAACATCCAAGGCACGACGTGGAGCGGGCAGGATCTCCGCTTCGAGGGGCGGTCGGGCGCGACGCTTGCCTACCTGTTCACCGCAATCAAATCGCCGAGCAGCGGCGTAGGCGCCTCCGGCTTCAGCCCGTTCATCCAGCCGACCAGCACCTATAACTTCATCGGCAACACCAACAGCTGGAAGACGGCGGCCGCGCAGACGCCGGGCGCGAGCTTCGTTGCCAGCCTGTTCAGCGCGGCGCAGACCTTCCGGGGCGGCTTCAGCAGCTCGACCGGCTACCCGGCGACGCCGCAGACGAACGATCTGCTCTGGGACGATAGCCAGAATGGCTTCTACTATTGGAACGGCTCGGCATGGACGGCGGTGACGCTCGACACGACGACCTGGACCTTCAACTTCGCCAAGTATCTGAGCGTCTGGGGCGTCACCGCGCCGAACATCGTCTACGTCGCGATGGGCGTGAACGACTTCCAGTCGGCCGCTCCGCGCGACGTCGCCGGCAACACCGGGCCGGTCGTGCAGTCCCGCAACCTCTTCGCGGGCTGGCACACCTCTGGCGGCACCGGCTACATGGACCAGCTGATCGCCTCGGTGCAGGCCTACAACGCCAACATCAAGATCGGCATCCTCGTGCCGTCGGTCCTGTCGGCCGACATGAGCAACGTCGTCGGCCGGTTCACCCGATCGATGAACGCGGCCATGTGGGAGGCTCGCAAGCAGGTCATCAGCACTTGGGACAGCGCCAGCTGGGAAGCGCAGAACGTCTATGTTGTCGACTGCGGCAGGGCGATCGATCCAACCTTCGGATATACCACCAGCACCGTCGCGAACGACAATCTACCGTTCGCTCAGTATGCTGACAGTCCAGCGTTGAACGATAATAAAATCCTCGACAGCATTCATCCATCGGCGGGTGGCTTCACTCAATATGGTGTCGCACTCGCTGCCTTCCTGCAGGCGGTCCGCTGATGTTCGATTTCGGGGGTAGCACCCGCCAGCGGGTCACGCGGCTGGAAGAGAACGTGGCCGAGCTGCGCAGCGATGTCGGGGGCGTTGTGTCCGCCATTGCTGCTCAGGGGACGAAGCTCGACAAGATCGCCGAGGGCCTGAACAGCACGGGTGAGCAGGCAGCACGACGGGCCTATGCCATCCGCGACGAAATTCGGGGAGAGCGGGTCTCCAAGGATCGCGACCGCTCTGCCCTGATCAAGGATGGCCTCGCGCTGGTCGGGGCGGTCTCAGTCATCGTCGGCGCCCTGTGCGGGCCATATCTGCAGAAGCTCAACTCGACGGCCACGGCGAGCGAGACA
>BACX01000727.1 GCA_000333335.1 Sphingomonas-like bacterium B12
CGGCATGCTGCTGCAGCCGACGATCACGCGGCTGGATATCTCCGCCGTTGCGCCCGGCAAGTCCTATGATGTCAGCGTACGCTACCGCGTCCGAGGCGTACTGGGTAAGCGCCTGATCCTCGGCCCGGCGATCGCGGGCGTTCTGTCATCCGGAAGCGCCTTGCAACAAGCCGTGCTGGGTAGCTGGATCCTCGAAGCGCCGGTCATCAGCGCTTCGTCGGACGGTTCGGTCACGATCATCGACCATACACGCCGCTACCCCGATGGGCACGCGGACGTGGCTGTTACGGGGACCGCGATCGCGACCGGCCTCGCGGCCGGAGAAACGCGCATGATCGCCTATGATGACCCTGACCGGGTCGGCGGGGCCGTGCCATACGTCGTCTACGACAACGATAACGACGCCCATGCCTCGGCCGCGAATCCGGGCCGGCATTACGTCGGTTTCTTCACGATCCCGTCGACCGGCAGCGCTGGTGGCGGAGGCGGAGGCGTGGGTGGCGGATATTGCGTGACTGAAGACACGCCGATCCGCATGGCGAACGTCGAACGGCGCGGGCCGGGCGTGGAGAAGGTCGCGGCCGATATCCGTGTCGGCGACTACGTGTGGACCCAGCACGAAACGACGATGGCATGGGGGGCTTACCCGGTGTCCGCGATCGACTTCGTGACTGATGACGTACTGTCGGCGGAGGGCTATCCGAACGCCACGGCGGCTCACCTTTTCTGGAAGGTCGGCCAAGGCTGGGTCCGGATGGACGCGATCGGCGTGCCGGCTGGTCAAGCGCGCGTCGCGAAGATCACGATCGACGACGCCCATACCTATGTCTCGGCCGGCATCCTTAGCCACAACATCAAAGCCATCCCCTGATCCGACCTCGGAGCGGGCCGGGCCACGCTCCAGCTATCGCTAGGAGTATCCATGATCACAGGACTTAGGCGCGATCTCATAGCGGATCGCTGGGTTCCGTTCGTCTACTCGATCGACATTGTTGCAGTGAATTTGGTGGGTGCGGACCTCCGCGCGCAGGTCCGCCAATATAATGACGAAAGCGGGGCACCGCTGATCGATATGCCGCTCGTAGCGAGCGCCGCAAACGGCGTCCGCTTCCTCGGCGTCAACATCGTCGGCCCTCGCATCGTGTCATCGATCCAGCTTCAGATTGACCAACCGACGATGGCGGCGCTCCCGGCCGCCTCGGATGCTGGATGCGACGTTGATCTGGTGTGGGACCTGATCGTCACACCCGCAAACGATCTGCCTGGCCGATGGCTCTTCGGCACCTTCACTGTTCGCGCAGGAGCGACCCACAATGGCTGACCTTACGATTATCCCCGGCGCGCCGGCCCTGCCGGCGAGTATCGCAAATCCCCTGCCGATCATCCCGGTCGTGCAGCCGTCCGCAGCTGCACCGCTTAGCGGCGTCGCGAACGCGACCGAAGTCGTCGGCCCGTTCATTCCGGAGCTGGCCCGCGACATGTGGATCACGCTCAAGGGCAATGGCTGGAACGGCTCGGCGCAAGTGATGCGCTCGATCGACGGCGGGGGCACGAAATATCCGCTCACGGCGGGCGGCGCGCCATGGGCGAACTATGCCGCTGATGCGCACGAGCGAATCGGACAAGAGACGGTCGGGGG
>BACX01000726.1 GCA_000333335.1 Sphingomonas-like bacterium B12
CAGCATGACTCCCAGGGTCGCCACCGTCATGTCGTAGTCGAACGCGTAGGGCAGAACGAGGAAGGTCGCAGTCGCTGCCGGAAAACACAGATTCGCCAGCGGCGCGCCGCGGCCGCCTGCGCGCCAAAGCAGGGCGATCGCCGCCACCGCCGTCGCCACCTGTGCGATGCCGGCCAGCGGAATGGTCAGCGCGTGCTGGCGCATGGCGACCATCGTGCTGGTCATCATCGTCTGGAAGAATTGGCCACCCATGCTCATCGTCGAGACTTCGAGCGCGGCGGTGGCGTGGGCGTAGGTGCGCCACAAATCGGGTCCGAAGGCCAGCAGGCTCGCCGCGCCGATCAGGCTCACGCCGGCACCGGCGACGAGCATCGTCGTCCACCGCATCCGCCGGGCGAGCAGCAGCGGGATCAGCAGGGCGATGTGCGGCTTCACCGCCATCAGCGCGGTGACCATCCCGGCACGCCTCGGCTTGTCGTCGAAATCGCGGAACGCGAGCAGCCAAAGCGCCCCCATCACGAAGCCGAAATGCCCCGCCCACAGGTTGATCGTCGCGGCGGGTGTGGCGAGCGCCAGCCAGGCCGGCAGCCCCGCCTTGCGCATGTGCGGCCGCGCGGCGACGAAGAACAAGACCGCCCCGCCGATCGTCCACAGCGCATAGGCTAGGCGGTAGGGCAGCGCCCCGAACGGCACGTCGAGCAGTAGCGAGGTGGGCGGGTAGGAATAGATGTGCAGCGCCAGCGGGCCGAAGCTCGCCTGCAGGAAGTCATGATAGCGGCCGAGATCGTAGAGTGCGTCGAGCCGGCCCCCGATCGCCAGCCGCCCGCCGGCCCACAGATTCAGGAAATCACGTCCCCACATCACGTTGTCGCCGATGCGGAAGCCGTGAAGCTGCGAGAGGTCGATGGCGAACAGCCCAATCACCAGCAGATTGCCGACGATCCACAGATAGCGTTCGGTGACCTGCTGAAGCCGCATCCTGCCGCCCTAGCGCGGTCAGGTTGAAGCGGCGTTAACCGTGAGCGCGCGCTCCAGCCGTTCGATCCGCGCGTGGAGCGACGCCTCGCGAATGGCGCGCCGCTCTACGATGAAGGCGGCGCGGGCGATCGGCTCGGCGACGGCGGCCAGCGCCTCGCGCTCGTCCTTGCCGAACAGGCTACCGTCGGGCCGCGCGCCGAGCAGCAGCCAGCCGATCGTTCCCGCATCCTCCAGCACCAGCGGCACCCGTACCGGGAAGAGCGGGTCGTCGCGATCGACGTCGATGCCGTCGGTCGCCGGTTCGGGACAGCCGGATTGCCATGCCTCGACATCGGCGGCGTCCACGTCGCGTGTCGCGGCGACCCGCCAATCGCGCCCCGTGCCGAGCAGCACCGCTGCGCGTGACGAGCGCACGCCGTGCGCCACCCGATCGAGAACGACGGCCAGCAGAACCGGCAATTCGGCCGTCTCGCGCATGTCGGCGAGCAGGCGCGGCAGCCCCTGCTGCAAGCGGACCAGTCCTTTCTGGAAGCGATGTTCCGCCCAATGGTGGATGCGGCCGTGCGCGGGCGCGACGACGGCGGTCGCGATCGCGGCCGCGACGCCGGCGGAGAAAGTGCCGGCATTCTGGCCGAGGAACTGGCCGCCCGCCACCTCCAGCGCGGTTTCCGATCCGGCGAAGACGGCGCCCAGCATCAGCGTCAGGCAGGCATAGGCGGCGGATCGGCTGATCAGCGCGTCGGCATCGTACAGGCGATAGCGCAGCAGCGAGACCAGGAAGCCGAGCGAAAAAGCCCAGGATTCGAGGCTGCTCAGCGCTTCGCCGGCAATGTCGAGCCAGATGCGCAGCGCCGGATCGGTACTGGCGTCGAGGATGAACTGGATGGCGACGTAGACAGCCAGCAACGCTAGGCAGGTGATCAGTCCGAACAGCACCCAGCGCATCTGTTGGCGCACCATGCCGGGCGGCAGCCTGCGATAGCGCAGGATCACCGAGACGACGGCGAGCAGGAAGGCGAGCGCCTGCACCACGAACAACGGCGTCGACCAGGCTTCCGACAGATAAGGCGTCGCGAAGTTGGCGAACAAACTCAGCACCGACAGCGCGAGCGCCCAGCGCGCCGTGCGGCCCTGCAGGCGGCTATCCGGAAAGAACAGTAGCCCGATCATCAGCAGCGGGATCGAGGCGCCGAGCGGCAGAACCTTCAGCCAGGTCGGCAGCGGGGGATAGAGCTGCGCCAGATACGCCAGGTTGAGCACCATGCCGGTGCTGATCAGCGCCACCACCGGATCGCGCGCGCGACGGCGGAACAGCAGCAAAGCGGTCAGCAGGAACGGCGCCGATCCGATCGCGGTGAGCGCGAGGATGGTGCGGCTGTGACCGATGTAGTCGATGCCCGCATAAGCGTAGCGTTGTTCGAGGTGCGCCTTGCTCGGCATGGTCACGATCGCGCGTGGCGCGGCATCGCCGGTGCGGATCGTGAGCCTGATCCGCGTTCCCTCGGGCCGTGCGAGCAGGGCGACCACCGACGGGTCGTTCCAGTTCATGCCGGGCGCGACGGCGTGGCCGTCGATGGCGACCAGCGTGTCGCCCGATTGTACCGCCTTGGTTTCAGATGCTTCGCCGAAGCGATCGAGGATGATGCCATTCGGCGCAGATTGCGCGATGAGGCCCACGCGGCGGAAGGCGGTTTCGGCCGGTTCCGATCGCAGCGTCGTCACAACCATCGCGATCTGCGAAGCGACCGTGATCAGGAAAAGCGCGATCCATGCCAGCCGATAGGCCGGCAACCACCGTCTGCCGATCAACGGCAACGTCCATGCGCGCGCTGTATCCCCCATGATCACAAGGCTTAACCACTCGGGGCGCGCTGTAAAGCGATGGATCAGGCGGGATATTCGATCCCGATGATCTCATATTCCTTGATGCCGCCCGGCAGCGTCACGCGGCGCAGGTCGCCAAGCGCCGCACCGCGCAGCGCGCGGGCGAGGGGGGAGGCCCAGCTGATCCGGCCTTGCCCGGCCTCCGCCTCGTCTTCGCCGACGAGCGTAACGGTGCGCCGGTTGTCGTCCTCGTCGGCGATCGTCACGGTCGCGCCGAAGAACACCTTCCTCGCTCCGGTTGTTCGCCGGATCGACGACCTGCGCCGCTTTCATCTTCTTTGACAGGCGGTTCAGCGTCCGGTCGATCTCCCGCAGCCGCTTGCGGCCGTAAATGTAGTCGCCATTCTCGGAGCGGTCGCCATTGCCCGCCGCCCAGCTGATCGTCTCGACCAGTGCCGGCCGCTCGGTCTCGAACAGGCGCTGATATTCCGCGCGCATCGCCGCATAGCCCTGCGGCGTGATATAATTGGGCCGGTCCATGCTGGGTCAGCCCGGATTGCGCTTGCCGAGATAGTAGGACAAGCGGTTGGTGTTGCTCTGCCCGCCACGGTTCGGGTTGATCGTGTCGTAGACCACCACGTTGGCCAGCACATTCTGCACGTAGCCGCGCGTCTCGCCGAACGGGATCGCCTCGATCCAGTCGACCGGATCGACCCCGCCGGAGCGCGGATCACCATTGGTGGCGAGCCATTTGCGGACGTTGCCGGCCCCCGCATTGTAGGCGGCGATGGCGAGGATGTAATTGCCGCCGAACGCATCCATCATCCGCCCGAAATAGGCCGATCCCAGCTCCATATTGTAGCCGGGATCGCTGGTCAGCCGCATGAAGTCGTAGGGCAGGCCGAGCTGCCCCGCCTGCTCGCGCGCGGTGGTCGGCATCAGCTGCATCATGCCGCGCGCACCGGCGCCGGAGACGGCCTGTCGGTCGAACTGGCTCTCCTGCCGCATGATGCCGTGGATGAAGGAGAAGTTGTTGGAGAGGTCGCTCGGCACCGGCAGGGTCGGGAAGCCCGAGCGGACATAGTCGCTTGCCGATTCCGGCTTGGCGGCGCGTTCGGCCATTACGCCGAGGTCCATGCGGTTCAGCTCGCGGGCGAGGTTGGCGGCGAGGAGGTGATCCGAATCGGACAGAGCGGCCTGCTGCCCGATGACGCGGAGGAACACGCTCTGGTCCGTCCAGTCGCCGAGCTGCCCCAGGATGCGCGCGGCCTTCACCACCTCGCGGCTCTCGAAAGTGGCGCGGTCGGCCTCGGGGATCTGGGTATAGTCGGCGAGTTGCGGAGCGGGGACGGGGCGCCCAGTCCGCTCCAGCGCGAGTTGCCCGTAGAACTGGTCGGGGAAGGCGGCGGCGTTGGCGAAATAGCTCTGCGCACTCGCTTGGTCATTCGCCAGCAGCGCGGCACGGCCGGCCCAGTAATAGCCCTTGGCGCGCGAATAGGGGCTTTGCGAGGCATCGCCGTAGAGGCGGAACATCGTCATCGCGTCGGCCGGCCGCTGGAGGTGCTGCATCGCCGCCGTGCCCGCCAGCCAGGCGAGGCTGGTGTAGACGTCGCGCTGGGCGAAAGGCAGCGCGCGCAGGTCGGCGCCGATCGGATAGATGTCCGTTAGCTGGCTGGCGATGCCATAGGCCTGCGCCCAGTTGCCGTCATTGGCGGCGCCCTTCGCGAACGAAAGCTGCTGCTCCATGAAGCGGCGACCGTCATAGGCCGGTGCATCGAGCCGGTGCGGCTGCGCCATCTCGATCCGCGCGACGCCTTCCTGGCCCGTCATGCGCAGCCAGGTCGAGCGATCGATCAGGTAGCCTGCGTCGTTGTTGGCAGTGGTGCCGAGCGCCGATGCTCGCTGCGCCGCATCCGGCGAGCGGAGCTGATAGGCCAGCCGCGCGCCGTACAGCGCCTGCCGCGCCGGGCTGACCAGAGCGTATTGCCGCTGCGCGGCTCCGGTGTTGCGCGCCCAGAGCAGCGCTTCCATGCGCTTGTCCTGATCATCCTGCGTCAGCGCGGAGCCGAAGGTGGTGGTCAGCCGCCCCTCGTCGATGATGTTGAGCTGGCCCGACGCCCATGCCGCCTTCGCCGCGGCCTGAGCCTCGGGCGCACGACCGCGCGCATAGAGCGCCTCGGCGAATCGCAGCTGCGCGGTGCCGGTGGTCGGCGGGAAGCGGGTGAAGAAGGCGATTACGGCGTCCGGCGGCGTCACGTCCGCCTGGATCTGCTGCTCCGCCATCTTGCGCATCGCCGATTCGCCGGGCCAGCCCGGATGGGCGAGCAGGAAGTTGGCGTAATCCTGAAACAGCAGGTTGCTCGATTGGCGCAGGCGCCGCCACTGGACGAGCGCTTCGGCGATCGGATCGGCCTGCAGCCCGGCGCTGCTGGCGGCTGGCGGCGCATAGGTATAGCCGCCCGTGGAGGCGGGCATCACGGCGGAAAGGCCGAGCTGGCTGCGATACCAGGCGACCTGCTGCGGGGTGAGCGAGGCGCCGACAGCGGCGGCGGCGAAGAGCGCGAAAGGACTGACAAGCATCAGCCGTCGATGGAGCATGCTGGACATCATGCCAACCCGCTCCTTATCAGGCGCTGAATGTGACGATCCCCCGTCATGGTGTGGATCATGCCGCACTGCGGTGGCGGCGTGAAGGAGTGGCAGATGTTTTCGGGCTCGATTCCCGCCTTGGTGACACCTTTTCGCGACGGTCGCTTCGACGAGGCCGCGTTCCGTTCGTTCGTGGACTGGCAGATCGCTGAAGGATCGAGCGCGCTGGTGCCGTGCGGCACGACCGGCGAATCGGCGACCATGTCGATCGCGGAGCACGACAAGGTGGTCGCGGTCTGCGTGGAACAGACCGCCGGGCGCGTGCCGGTGATCGCGGGCTGCGGCTCCAACGACACTTTGGTGGCGCTCGATCACATGCGATCGGCCTACTCGGCGGGCGCCTCGGCGGCGCTGGTGGTGCTGCCTTACTACAACCGACCGAATCAGGAGGGCATCTACGCCCACTTCGCCTATCTGACCGATCACTGCGATCTGCCGATCATCGTCTACAACGTACCCGGCCGCACCGTGACCGACGTCCTGCCGGAAACGCTCGGCCGGCTGGCGGAGATTCCCAGCATCGTCGGCATCAAGGACGCTTCGGGCAAGGCCGAACGCGTCACCGCCCAGCGCCTCGCCTGCGGGGAGGATTTCTGCCAGCTGTCGGGCAATGACGACATGGCGCTCGGCTTCATGGCGATGGGCGGGCGTGGCTGCATCTCGGTGACCGCCAACGTCGCGCCGCGCCTGTGCGCCGAATTCCAGGCCGCCTGCCTGCACGGCGACTGGGGCCAGGCGCTGACGCTGCAGGACCGGCTCTTCCCGCTCCACACCGCGCTGTTCACCGACGCTTCGCCGGGGCCGGTGAAGTACGCGCTGAACAAGCTGCGTCCGTCCTTCCCCGACGATATCCGCCTGCCGATGACGCCCGCCGGCGGATCGAGCCGCAAGGCGGTGGATGCTGCGCTGAAGGTCGCCGGTCTGATCTGATGTCCCGTCCCAAGCCCATCGAATTCGAGAAGACCAAGATCGTGGCCGAGAACCGGCGCGCGCGGCACGAATATTTCCTCGAACAATTTTTCGAGGCCGGCATCGCGCTGACCGGCACCGAGGTGAAATCGCTCCGCTTCGGCGAAGGGACGATCGCGGAAAGCTATGCCGAGATCAGAGACGGTCAGGTCAACCTGATCAACGCCAACATCCCCGAATTCAGCCACGGCAACCGCTTCAACCACGAGCCGCGCCGGCCGCGCAAGCTGCTGCTCCACGAGCGCGAGATCAACAAGATGGCGCAGGGCGTCAACCGCGAGGGGATGACGCTGATCCCGCTCGCCATCTATTTCAACAAGCGCGGCCGGGCGAAGGTCGAGCTGGCGCTCGCCAAGGGCAAGAAGCTCCACGACAAGCGCGAGACGGCGAAAGAACGCGACTGGAAGCGCGATCAGGCGCGGATCATGCGCGAACGGGGCTGACGTCCGCCTCCTTACGAATGATACAGAATATCATAATTCAGCCTGTCGCAGACTTGCAACGGGCGGTCGCGGTGCTACACATCCCTCATACACCAAAGGTTGAGGGACAAGAGAATGCGCCTGACTTTCGTCGCCCTGTTGGCGTCCACCATGCTCGCCGGTGCTGCTGCGGCCGCGCAGCCCGATTTCGCGACCCCGGTCGTCTCCGGTGGCGCGCCCGCCGTTGCGGGCCAGCCGACCTATGGCACCTTCGGCTTCGACACCGCCGGCATGGACAAGAGCGTGAAGCCGGGCGACAATTTCTACGATTATGCCAGCGGCACCTGGCAGAAGACGACCGAGATCCCGGCCGACCGTTCCAATTACGGCATGTTCCACAAGCTGCAGGATCTGAGCCTGGAGCGCACGCGCGGCATCCTCGAGGCGGCCGAGAAGCAGCCGGACGGCAAGATCGGCATGTTCTACGCGAGCTTTATGGACGAGGCCGCCGCCAACGCGAAGGGCGCCACCCCGGTGAAGCCCTGGATCGCCGACATCAAGGCGGCGAAGGACAAGGCCGCGATCGGCGCCGAAATGGGAA
>BACX01000725.1 GCA_000333335.1 Sphingomonas-like bacterium B12
CAGCGACGCGCACGAGGCGCCCAGTTTCGAGCGGACCTCGGCACGGGCGGCGGGTTCGACCGTCTCCTCCAGCCCCGACTGGCGGCTCGCCCACGCCCAGGCGATCGGCGTGGCCCACAGCTTGGAGAAACGGTTGCCGGCCTTGGCCTCGGGATCGACCAGTTGCTCGACATCGGCATTTTCCAGCCAGAGCTTCGTCAGCGGTTCCAGCGTCTGCCCGCGCGAGATCGCCTGCGCGAGGAAGATGCCGTTCAGCCCCCCCGCGCTCGCGCCGGCGATGATGTCGACCAGCACGCGCAGGTGGACGTCGCCTTCCTGCGCCATGCATTCCAGCAGGCGGCGGTAGACGGCCTCGCTCTCGGTCTCGCACTCGTCGCCGGCCACATACGCGCGGCTGGCACGGGCGAGATGCCAGATCTCCTTGGTGATGCCGTGCATATACACGGCGAGGCTGATTCCGCCGTAGCAGACCAGCGCCAGCCTCAGTTCCTTCTCCCGCATATTGGGGCCAGAGGTGGCATGACGGCGTCGGGGCGGCAAGGGGCGGCATCGCTTTCGTGCGTGATGCGTTCTAGGATGGAGTCCGGGGGCAGGAGACAGCCGATGCGTATCCGCACCCCGATGGGAATCCTTCTCGCGACCGCCTTGGCGATACCGGCATGGGCAGCAGCGCCGATGTCCGGCCGCGATTTCGTCGCAAAGGCCGGCGCTGGCGACATGTGGGAGCTGAAGGAGGCGGCGATGATGACGACCTCCACCAACAGCGACGTCGCCGCGTTCGCGAAGCAGATGACCACCGACCATACGCAGAGCACCGCGATGGTGAAGGCGGCGGCCAAGGCTGATGGCGTGGCGGTGACGCCGGTGATGTCGCCGAAACAGCAAGCCGATCTCGCGGCGCTTTCCGCCTCGAAGGGCGCGGCGCGCGACAGCCTCTACATCACCCAGCAGAAGGCCGCGCACGCGGATGCATTGGCGCTGATGCAGGGCTATGCGGCTTCGGGCAAGGCGCCGCACCTCAAGGCCGCCGCCGCGAAGATCGCGCCGGTGGTGCAGGGGCACATCGACATGCTGGGCAAGCTGGCGCTGTAGCGCCTCAGCTCTCGGCGTCGTCCAGCCGGGTCATCTTGAGCTTGCCGTTCTGCACCGCGAAGCCCATCCGGCCCTCGACCAGATCGAGCGCGTCGCGGCCGAACTGCTCGTAGCGCCAGCCTTCAAGGATCGAGAGGCCGTCGCGTCGGCCCGCCGCCAGCAGCTCCAGATCGTCGGACCGTGCGATCAGGCGCGGCGCGACGTCGGTCTCCTTGGCGCGGATCTTGAGCAGCAGCTTGAGCAGGTCCGCCACCAGCGCGCCATCCTTGCCGAGACCGGGCTTGCGATCCTCGCGCGCGGGCATCTCGTCGTCGGGCAGGTTGGTCGCCGCCTCCAGCGCGCCCATCAGCCGCGCGCCGATGTCGTTGCCCGCCCAGCTCTGCGACAGGCCGCGCACCTTGGCGAGATCCTTCTGCTCGCGCGGCGGATGGCTGGCGATGTCGGCCAGCGTCTCGTCCTTCATGATGCGGCCGCGCGGCAGATCCTTGCCCTGCGCCTCGCGCTCGCGCCATGCCGCCAGCGCCTTGAGGCGGCCCAACACCTCGGGCCGTCGGCTCGGCACCTTGACGCGGTGCCAGGCGAGATCCGGCTCGTTGACGTAATTGCCGGGATCGCCCAGCCGCTCCATCTCCTGATCGAGCCAGGCACCCCGACCGGTGCGCTTCAGCTTGTCGAGCAGCTTGGGGAAGATATTCACCAGATGCGTGACGTCGCCGATCGCATAGTCGATCTGGCGCTTGTCGAGCGGGCGGCGCGCCCAGTCGGTGAAGCGCGCGCCCTTGTCCAGCTTGATGCCCGTCCAGCTCTCGACGAGGTTCGAATAGCCGACCTGCTCGCCCATCCCCAGCGCCATCGCCGCGATCTGCGTGTCGAAGAGGGGGAAGGGCGTCTTGCCGGTCAGGTTGTGGACGATCTCGAGATCCTGCCCCCCGGCGTGGAAGACCTTCAGCACCTCGTCGTTGTTCACCATCAAGTCGAGCAAGGGCGTCATGTCGATGCCGGGTGCCTTGGGATCGATCGCGGCGGCCTCGTTCGAATCCGCGATCTGGATCAGGCACAGCTCCGGCCAATAGCTGTTCTCGCGCATGAACTCGGTGTCCACGGCCACATAGGGGCTCTTGGCGAGGCGGCTGCAAAGGTCGGCAAGGGTATCACTGTCTGTGACAAGCGGATGAATAAGCATGAACCTTCCATAAACAGACCGCCGCGCCTTGACAAAGAGGGCTTGGAGCCGGAAGCGCACGGCCTTTCATTATTCAGACGGACCGTATCTCCGATGCACGCCTATCGCACCCACACCTGCGCCCAGCTTCGTGCCAGCGACGTCGGGCAGAATGTCCGCCTTTCCGGCTGGGTGCACCGCGTTCGAGACCATGGCGGCGTGCTGTTCGTCGATCTGCGCGACCATTACGGCCTCGTCCAGATCGTCGCGGATTCGGATTCCGATGCGCTCCGCGCGCTGGAGACGGTGCGCGCCGAGAGCGTCATCACCATCGACGGCGTGGTCGAGGCGCGCGCCAAGGAAGCGGTGAACCCGAACCTCGCCACCGGCGAGATCGAGGTGCGCGCCAAGGCGGTGACGATCCTGTCCGCCGCCGCCGAGCTGCCGCTGCCGGTCGCGGGCGAGCAGGAATATCCCGAGGACGTGCGCCTGCGCTACCGCTTCCTCGATCTGCGCCGCGAGACGCTGCACGCCAACATCGTGACGCGCACGAAGATCATCCGCGACATGCGCCGTCGCATGGAGGATGCCGGCTTCACCGAATATTCGACGCCGATCCTCACCGCCTCCTCGCCCGAGGGCGCGCGCGACTTCCTGGTGCCGAGCCGCATCCACGAGGGCAAGTTCTACGCGCTGCCGCAGGCGCCGCAGCAGTACAAGCAGCTGCTGATGGTCGCGGGCTTCGATCGCTATTTCCAGATTGCCCCATGCTTCCGCGACGAGGATCCGCGCGCCGATCGCCTGCCGGGCGAATTTTACCAGCTCGACCTGGAGATGAGCTTCGTCACACAGGAAGACGTGTGGAACACGATGGAGCCGGTGATCGCCGGCATCTTCGAGCAGTTCGCGGAAGGGAAACCGGTGACGCCCTCGGGCAGCTTCCCGCGCATCCCCTATAGCCAGGCGATCCTCAAATACGGATCGGACAAGCCGGACCTGCGCAACCCGATCGAGATCGTCGATGTCACCGATCATTTCCAAGGTTCGGGCTTTGGCATCTTCGCATCGCTGGTCGCGGGCGGCAGCGTGATCCGCGCGATCCCGGCGCCGGGCGCGGGCGCGGGCAGCCGCAAGTTCTTCGACGACATGAACAACTGGGCGCGCGGCGAGGGCTATTCGGGCCTCGGTTACATCAACATCAAGGACGGCGTGCCCGGCGGCCCGATCGCCAAGAACCATGGCGAGGAGGCGACCGCCAAGCTGATCGCGGCGCTCGGCCTCGGCCCGAACGACGGTGTGTTCTTCGCGGCCGGCACGCCGGCAGCGGCGGCGAAGCTCGCCGGCCTCGCGCGCACCCGTGCGGCCGAGCAGCTCGACCTGATCGACAAGGATCGCTTCGCGCTCTGCTGGATCGTCGACTTCCCCTTCTACGAGTGGGACGAGGACGAGAAGAAGGTCGAGTTCGCGCACAACCCCTTCTCGATGCCGCAGGGCGGTCTGGAGGCGCTGAACGGGCAGGACCCGCTGTCGCTCAAGGCCTTCCAGTACGACATGGTCTGCAACGGCTACGAGATCGCGTCGGGCTCGATCCGCAACCAGAGCCCCGAAACGATGGTCAAGGCGTTCGAGCTGGTCGGCCTGTCAAAGGCGGACGTGGAGGAGCGCTTCGGCGGCCTCTACCGCGCGTTCCAGTACGGCGCACCGCCGCATGGCGGCATGGCGGCCGGCGTCGATCGTATCGTGATGCTGTTGTGCGGCGCGCAGAATCTGCGCGAGATCACGCTCTTCCCGATGAACCAGAAGGCGGAGGACCTGCTGATGGGCGCGCCGTCGCCGGCCGGCATCAAGCAGCTGCGCGAACTCCACATCCGCACGCTGGAACCGCAGAAGGCACCCGACCTTCCGAAGATCGTGGAACCGCACAAGGGCTGAATCTCTTTGTCTCCTCAAGCGTAACGAATGAGGAGACTGTACCGTGGTGGGACGCACCCCGCGTTACCCTATCTCGCAAGCGGGCAAGCGGTCGCCTAGCTCCAAGAGCATGGCGATCCGCTTGGCCGACTATGAGAAAGACACGAAGCTGGACGGCGATTATGCCGATCAGCTCGCCGCCGTGCAGGCGCGTCTGGAGCAGATCCAGGTCGCGCACATCGTCCACAAGCGCCGCGCGATCATCATGTTCGAGGGCTGGGACGCGGCCGGCAAGGGCGGCACCATCCAGCGGCTGACCTCCGGCTGGGATCCCCGCTATTTCGAGGTCTGGCCGATCAAGGCACCGACCCCACCCGAACTCGCCCGCCACTTCCTCTGGCGTTTCTGGACCAAGCTGCCGCCCGACGGGCACATCAACGTGTTCGATCGCAGCTGGTATGGCCGCGTGCTGGTCGAGCGCGTCGAGGGCTTCGCCTCCGAGAAGGAATGGCGCCGCGCGTACGACGAGATCAACGAGTTCGAGGCGCAGCAGAAGGACAGCGGCACGCCGATCATCAAGATTTTCCTGCACACCACGCAGGAAGAACAGGACAAGCGCCTGAAGGCCCGGCTGGAGCATCCGTGGAAGCGCTGGAAGCTGGCGGCCGACGATTTCCGCAACCGCGACAAGCGCGAGCATTATCTGGCGGCGATGGAGGAGATGTTCGATCGCACCGATACGCGCTGGGCGCCGTGGAAGGTGATCGATGCGGACCATAAGAAATACGCCCGCATCGCCGCGCTGACGCACATCGCCGACGTGCTGGAGAAAGCGGTGCCGATGAAGCCGCCTGCTGCCGATCCGGAGGTCGCGAAGCTCGCCAAGGAGCATTTTGGGATCCACGGGGAGGGATGATGCCTACCCCTCTGTGAAAGGGGAGGGGTTAGGGGTG
>BACX01000724.1 GCA_000333335.1 Sphingomonas-like bacterium B12
CGACGACGGACAGCGGCGTCTGGCGGTAGTTCAGCCGGTTTTCGCGCCAGCTGCCGATGTCCGACGTGGGGGCGGTGGCGACGCGCAGTTCGGCCTCGTCGTGACGCGCGTCCAGCGTCTGGCCGGGGCCGAGGCGTACCGCCTCCGCCTTCGGATTGTAGACCACCATGCCTTCCGCCACCGCGACGCGGGTGCCGGCCGTGTCGCGCGTGATGTCGAAGCGGGTGCCGACATCCTGCACCTCGTCGTCGCCCACCTTCACCGCGAACGGGTGCGCCTCGTCATGCTTCACGTCGAACAGCGCTTCCCCGCGATCGAGCGTGGCGAGGTGGAGGTTGCGGCGATCGATCACCAGCCGGGTGTCGCCGTTGAGCGCGATGGTCGCGGTGTCGAGCGTGACGGTGCGATGCTCGCCCGGCCCGGTCTGGATCACCATCGGCTGCGGGCGCAGGTTGATGTAGCCGAAGCCGATCGCCGCGACGATGCCGGCGGCGAGCAGCCCGCCCGTCGCCTGGCGGCGCCAGATCGGAAGGCGTGCGGGCGCGGGCGCGGGTTCGGCGACGGGATGCTGCGCGATCACCGGATCGGCGGCATCCCCGGCGGCGAGGACGGCCTCATAGGCGGACGCGTGCGCGGGATCGGCTTCCAGCCAAGCCAGGAAGCCGTCCCAGTCGCCAAAGGCGGGATCGGTCTGGGCCACGACCCAGTCGACCGCCTGTGCGCGGATATCCCCACGATCCGTCATTCCTGTCCTTTCGAGCCAAGGACGGAGTCGGCGCCCACCAACCTCATTCCGCGCCCTCGCGTGCTTCCATGACGGCCCGATAGGCCTTGCGCATGTCGCTTTCGACCGTGCTGAGGCTCACCCCCATGCGCGTCGCGATATCGCGCTGGGCCATTCCCTCGATCCGGTGCAGCCGGAAGATGTCGCGCGCTCGCTCTCCGATCGCGGCGAGCGCCGCCTCGATCCGCGCCAATTCCTCGCGCGCGATCAGCAGCCGCTCGCCGGACGGCGCGTCGGATATGCCGGGCGCAGCGGGGCTGTGCGTCTCCTCCCAGGCATGATCCCGCAGGATCGCCTGCCGGCTGGCGCGGTGGCGGTCGCGCATCAGGTTCTCGGCTGCGCGGAACAGGTAGGAGAGAGGGCTGGCGATCGGCCCGGCGGGTGCTGCCGCCACCTTGATCCACAATTCCTGCAGCACGTCCTCGGCATCGTCGCCGGCCCCGCGCGCGGCGACGAAGCGCAGCAGGGTCGCTCGATTGCTCAGGAAGATCGCCTGCAGGCCGTCGCTCATGTCAGCGGGTTCCGGCACATGGCCGGACTGGGTCTTGATCGTGCGCTCGACGGTGAAGCTCTCGGTGTAGCTCGCCGCATCTTCCTTGAGGTGGAGCAGTACGCGGGTTCCGCGGGCAGGCGCATCGGCGAGGGCTGCCGGCTGGATCGTATAGGTGCCAAGCCCATCGGAGGACCAGGTGGACGCAGCCTCGGTGCCGGCGCGCCGCGATGTCACCTCGACCCGATCGGCGACCAGAAGGC
>BACX01000723.1 GCA_000333335.1 Sphingomonas-like bacterium B12
GTGATCGCGCGGGCGACCGTCGTGGCGAGTTCGTTGGCATTCTGCACCGATTCGAGGCGGATCGGCAGCCCTTCCGCATAGGCGTTGGCGTGCATCGCGCAGTCGCCGATCGCGAAGATGTGAGGGAGCGAGGTGCGCCCATGCTCGTCCACCGCGACGCCGTTGCCGCCGCGCGCGCCGGCCGCCATCAGCGGCTCGACCGCGGGGATGATGCCGATGCCGACGATCACCATCTGCGCCTCGACGATCTCGCCGCCCGCCAGCCGGACGCCGGCGACGCGGCCGTCCTGCTCCTCGATGCACTCGACCATCGCACCCAGCCGCACGTCGACGCCGTGGGCGCGATGCTCGGCCTCGTAGAAGCGCGACAGCGGCTCGCCGGCGACGCGTGCCAGCACGCGGTCGAGCGCCTCCAGCACCGTCACCTGCTTGCCCATCTTGGCGAGCACGGCCGCCGCCTCCAGCCCGATATAGCCGCCGCCGATCACCGCGACCTTCTGAGTGGTGGCGAGCTCGCCCATCATCCGGTCCACGTCCGCGCGGGTGCGCACGCCGTGGACGCCGACCAGGTCATGACCCGAGCAGGTGAGGCGGCGCGGATGGCCGCCGGTCGCCCAGATCAACTCGCCATAGCCGATCGTCTCGCCACCCTCGGTGGTGACGGTGTGGGCATCCGGATCGACCTTCACCACGCGCTTGCCGGTGAGCATCGCGACGCCCCGCTCCTCCCAGAAGGCGGCGGGGCGGATCAGGATGCGGTCGAAGCTCTTCTCGCCCGAGAAATAGTCCTTGGAGAGCGGCGGGCGCTCGTAGGGGATTTCCGGCTCCTCGCCGATCATCGCGATCGTGCCTTCGAACTTGCGCTGCCGAAGCGCGATCGCGGCCTGCGCCCCGCCATGCCCCGCGCCCACGATCACCACGTCATATGTCGCCGCCACCCGCATCCTCCGTCCGTCGGCAGGGCTTCCTTAATCCGGGTTTGCCTACCATCATGCTGTCTATGGTTCGGCGCATAACCTGTTCGTCTGGTGGTTCCAAGCGGACAGAAAGTTGCGCTATCGTTGTCATTTTCGGGGGCGCATGACGAAACTGGCGGTCGAGGCGAGCAAGCTCGTCAAGCGGTTCGAGGGGCAGCGCGCGGTCGACGGGATCGATCTCGCGGTGCCGGAGGGCGCGATCTACGGCGTGCTCGGCCCCAATGGCGCGGGCAAGACAACGAGCCTGCGCACCCTGCTCGGCATCATCGAACCGGATGAGGGCTGGCGCCGGGTGCTGGGCGAGGACAAGCCGATGCGCGCCGCGCCGAGGATCGGCTATCTGCCCGAGGAGCGCGGCCTCTATCCTTCGATGCAGGCGAAGGAGGCGATCGCCTTCCTGGGCGCGCTGCGCGGGATGTCGCTGGCCGATGGCCGCCGCCGCGCGATGCAGTTGCTGGAGGAAGCGGGGCTGGGCGAGGCCGCGACCAAGACGATCCGCCAGCTCTCCAAGGGCATGGCGCAGACCGTCCAGCTGCTCGGCACGATCGTCCACCGGCCGAAGCTGCTGGTGCTGGACGAGCCGTTCTCCGGCCTCGACGCGATCAACCAGCAGCGGCTGGAGGGGCTGATCCGC
>BACX01000722.1 GCA_000333335.1 Sphingomonas-like bacterium B12
CGTGATATGGCGCAGCATCGGCAGGACGACGACCGCCCCGACGACGTTGTAGCTCGCATAATCAATCCCGCCGCCCAGCCATCTCGGCGCAATCGCCGGCCGCGAAAAGTTCGCGGCGATGTCTGGCCCGAGCCGGGTCAGCGCGAGCACCAGGAAGATCGCGTAGACGAGGTAGAGCGCGATGGTGACCCACTGGAACAGACGTTCGACCGCATGGTTGCCGAACGTCGCGAAGCCGACGATCCCGGCCGACAGTGCGAGAGTGCCGGCGATCAGCGGCAGACCGAACAGCGCCTGGCCGATCGCGCCTGCGGCCGCGCCGTAAACCGCGAGGATCACGATGACGAAGAGCGTGTAGACGATCTCGTACAGGAACCAGAAGCGCCCGAGGATGATCCGGAAGAAGCTGCAATAATCGTAGGAGCGGGTATCGACCGCGAGCGCGAAGGTGATCGCGCAGATCGCGCTCCAGATCGCCATCGAGACGGCCATCGCGGCGAGGCCGCCCATGGGACCGGCGGGCACGAAGAATTCTGCGAGTTCGCGGCCCGTCGCATAGCCGCCGCCGATCACCACCGCCTTGAACGCAAAACCGGGCAGTAGGAAGCGCTGGAACCGGCTTCCCCGTGCCGGCGGCTCGCGCGCATCCGCCATCAGGGCTTCGGCGTCGCGTCGGCCACCGCCTCGTCCGCATCGCCCGGCGGCTCGTTCGCCATCGATGCCGCCACCTTCTCCGCCTGCTCCATCACGCGCAGCACGTTGTTGCCTGCCACCTTGGCGAGATCGGTGTCGCTCCAGCCCCGGCGCGCCAGCTCTGCCAGCAGCGCGGGATAGGTGTTCACCCCTTCCAGCCCATTCGGCAGCGCATTGCCGACACCGTCGAAATCCGATCCGATTCCGACATGATCGATGCCGGCGATCTTCGCGATATGCTCGATATGGTCGGCGACCTGCGCCAGTCCGACCGGCGGCGGCGGATTGGCCTTCTCCCACGCAGCGAGCGCTGCCGCGGCCTTGGCCGGCTCGCCGACGAACAGACCACCATAAGGCGGCGTTCCGAGGCGCGCTTTCTCCGCATCATGCTCCGCCGACCAGCGGCGATAGGCGTCCGAGATGTAGATCTCGGCGAAGTTCACCATCACAGGCCGC